>NZ_JABAEE010000098.1:0-20005 GCF_023701885.1 Pseudomonas sp. CG7
ACTGGCTAGAGTCGGAATCGAGCTTTTAGTCCCGCCCACCCCTTCAAGTCTAAACATACAAGCGAGCTTGCTCGCGATGGCTATGTGTCAGCCACCTTGGTGCCGAACGTTCCGCCGCTATCGTCGGATCGCCGCCCGGACCAAGCTCGCTCCCACAGGCTTTTTGTTCGCGCCGTAGCCCATAATGGCGGGCGCGGTTTTGAGGAGAGATGAAGATTTGTTAACTGGACGATGGATAGGCCTTGTGGTGCTGGCCGGCGTGTTGTCCGGTTGCGGCGGTGGCGACACCTTGGAGCGCTTCGACGGCCCGACCATGGGCAGTCACTATTCCATCCAGTACGTCAGGCATCCCGCCGGGCCCGGTCCGAAAACGGTGCAGGCCGAGGTGGAAAACATCCTGGCCGAAGTGGATCGGCAATTCTCGACCTATCGCAGCGACTCGGACGTCGAGCGCTTCAATGCGCTGCCGGCCAACAGTTGCCAGGTCATGCCTGGCCCGGTCCTGGCGTTGATCCGCGTGGGCGAGCAATGGTCGGTCCAAAGCGATGGCTCCTTCGACCTGACGGTGGAGCCACTGTTGAACCTGTGGGGCTTCGGTCCCCAGTCCCGCACAGAGCAAGTGCCGAGGGCCGAGGCACTGGCCGAGGTGCGCCAGCGCGTTGGCCACGAGCATCTGCGCATTGAGGGCGATCGGTTGTGCAAGGATGCGGCGGTAGAGGTCGACTTCAACAGTATCGCCGCAGGTCATGCCGTCGACCGCATCGCCGCCAGGCTCCAGGCCTTGGGCATCGACAGTTACCTGGCCGAAGCCACCGGTGAACTCAAGGCTGTCGGGCGTAAGCCTGATGGTTCGGCCTGGCGCATTGCCCTGGAAGAGCCTCGGAATGACCGGCAAGTGGCTGAGCGTATCATCGAGGTCAACGGCTTCGGGGTTTCCACCTCGGGTGACTACCGTAAATATTTCGAGCAGGGCGGCCAGCGTGATTCGCACACCTTTGATGGGCGGACTGGTGCGCCGGTCCTACACAACCTGGCGTCCGTCACGGGGATTCATCCTTCGGCGATGATGGCCGATGGACTATCGACGCTGTTGCTGATTCTCGGTCCTGAACGGGGTTGGGACTATGCCGAAAAAAATCACATCGGGGTATTTTTCGTGCTGCGGGATGGGGAGCGTTTCGTCAGCCGCACCAACGACATCTTTGAACGGATGACCCGTGGAAAAAACCAATGACCACTGAAGCGGGATTACCGTGGCGAAGGAGCTTGCTCCCGCTTGAGTGCGAAGCGCTCACAAAAGGGGGCCGCTGCGCAGCCCAGCGGGAGCAAGCTCCCTCGCCACGATGATTTGGGCAAATCTTAAGTGAACGCTGACAGCGTTTTGAAAGCCTACCTGTGGCGAAATAGCGCAGGCAAAACTAGCCTACGACGCGACCAAGGGGTAATGTGCGCGGCGTTGACGCTTCTATAGACTGTGGCCGGGCGCGTGAACCGGCCTAAAATTGTTCCTTCATGCCGCCGGCCGGCATGATTTAGCCGTGGATGCCAAGCGTGGCATCGCGGCCTGTTCTGAGGAGTACGCATGGCTGTCTACAACTACGACGTGGTGGTACTGGGCTCCGGCCCGGCGGGGGAAGGCGCGGCAATGAACGCCGCCAAGGCAGGGCGCAAGGTGGCGATGGTCGACAGCCGTCGGCAGGTCGGCGGCAACTGCACCCACTTGGGTACCATCCCGTCCAAGGCCTTGCGTCACTCGGTCCGGCAGATCATGCAGTTCAACACCAACCCGATGTTCCGGGCCATCGGCGAACCGCGCTGGTTCTCCTTCCCGGACGTGCTCAAGAGCGCCGAGAAGGTCATCTCCAAGCAAGTGGCCTCGCGTACCGGCTACTACGCCCGCAACCGCGTGGACGTGATCTTCGGCACCGGCAGCTTTGCCGATGAGCAGACGGTCGAAGTGGTCTGTGGCAACGGCGTGGTCGAGAAGCTGGTGGCCAAGCACATCATCATCGCCAGCGGTTCGCGCCCGTATCGCCCGGCCGACATCGATTGCAACCATGCGCGGATCTACGATAGCGACACCATCCTGAGCCTGGGCCACACCCCGCGTAAGCTCATCGTCTACGGTGCCGGCGTGATCGGTTGCGAATATGCCTCGATCTTCAGCGGCCTGGGTGTGCTGGTGGAACTGGTGGACAACCGCGGCCAGTTGCTGAGCTTCCTGGACTCGGAAATCTCCCAGGCCCTGAGCTATCACTTCAGCAACAACAACATCACCGTGCGCCACAACGAAGACTACGACCGCGTCGAAGGCGTCGACAATGGCGTCATCCTGCATCTCAAGTCTGGCAAGAAGATCAAGGCCGACGCCTTGCTCTGGTGTAACGGCCGTACCGGCAATACCGACACCCTGGGCCTGGAAAACATCGGCGTGAAGGTCAACAGCCGTGGCCAGATCGAAGTCGACGAGAACTACCGCACCTGCGTGCCGAACATCTACGGTGCCGGTGACGTGATCGGCTGGCCGAGCCTGGCCAGTGCCGCTCACGACCAGGGTCGTTCGGCCGCCGGCAGTATTGTCGACAACGGCAGCTGGCGCTTCGTCAACGACGTGCCGACCGGCATCTACACCATTCCGGAGATCAGCTCGATCGGCAAGAACGAGCAGGAGCTGACCCAGGCCAAGGTGCCGTACGAGGTGGGCAAGGCATTCTTCAAGAGCATGGCGCGTGCGCAGATCGCCGGCGAGCCGCAAGGCATGCTGAAGATCCTGTTCCACCGCGAGACCCTGGAAGTGCTCGGCGTGCACTGCTTCGGCTACCAGGCATCGGAGATCGTGCACATCGGCCAGGCGATCATGAACCAGCCGGGCGAACTGAACACGCTGAAGTACTTCGTCAACACCACGTTCAACTACCCGACCATGGCCGAAGCCTATCGGGTAGCCGCCTACGACGGGCTCAACCGGCTTTTTTGAGCGGCTCCGGCCGGTGGCCTGAGCCGGCCGGGGAGACCGATTTCAGCAATTCTCGAGGGTGGCAGTGGCCAAACCGGGAAAGTCTGTAATCAGGCTGTCAGCGCCAAAGTCGGCGAGCCTGCGCATGAGCGCGGGCTCGTTGACGGTCCACACCGACACATGCAGCCCCTGGCGCTGCGCCTTTGCCAGGCGTTCCGGCGTGCACAGGGTCCAGTTCAGCGCCAGAATCTCGCAGCCGTAGCTCTGGGCGACCTTCAACGGGTCGAGCCAGGCGTATTCGGCCACCAGTCCACGGGAAATGTCCGGGGTCAGGTCCAGGGCCGCCTTGAGCACTTCCCGGGAACTGGAAGTGATGGTGATCTTGTCCAGCAGCCCGAAACGCTGGGCCATTTCGCGGATGCCCAGCACGGTGGCGGCGGCGCGGGTGCGTGAAGCGCTCTTGACCTCCAGTTGCCAATGCTCGAAATCACATTGCTCGAACAGCTCCTCCAAGCGCGGGATCGGGCACGGCTTGATCCAGCCCGGGCCACCCTTGCGCGCATCGTAGGTCACCAGCTCTGCGGCGGAATGCTCCACCACCTTGCCACGCCGGTCGGTGGTGCGCTTGAGGGTCGGGTCGTGGATCACCATCAACTCGCCGTCCATTGAAAGATGCAGGTCCAGCTCGCAACGGCGTACGCCGTGCTTGAGGCACTCCTGAAAACCGGTCAGGGTGTTTTCCGGCGCTTCGCCCTTGGCGCCGCGGTGGCCATAAATGAGGGTCACGGTTCTTCCTTATTGATACCTGATTCGTTCAGTTCCCGGGCCAGGCGCCGTTCTTGCGCCTGTTTCTGCAGGATGTAGCGGGCCAGCAACTGGCGCTGGGCGTCGGTCGGGCGTTCGAACTCGGTGCCCACGTCGTAGCCGTCGCCCTTGGGGTCGCAGTGCGTGACCCGCGCCCGCAGCAGCAAGCCGAGGGCCTGGGGCATCAGCACCAGCTTGATCGACAGGTGCGCGCCGACGGCGATGGGGGTGGGGTATTGGAAGTCGATGCCGCCTTCGGAAATGATCACTGGCTGCGGTTCACCGATTTCGCCGAGCACCGTCAAGGCAATGACCTGGCTGAGCAGGTCGATGCGTTTGTTCATCGCCTTGAGGTACGCCGCGATGCTGCGTTCGCGCTCGCTGATCTGGCGCAGCAGGTGTTGCGACTCGAATTCGCTCAGGTGCAGTTCGCTGAGCAGATTGAACAATGGAGAAGCATCCTGCAACACTTCCTGGCCAGCAGCTTCAGGAATGGACAGGGGCCGAATTTCCAGTGCGATCGTGTCCTCGATACGGTAGTATTCGCGGCGATCTTCTTCATCTAATGTCGACATGGCGAACCCATGGTAGCGGCGGTGGTCTGAGTGTAAAGCTGGTTTGTGACCCCCGCCACAAGGACGTTCCTTTTCCCTCCGAACAAGCCCCGACATGTTCAGACCTCTCTTCGTATTTATCGGCACGCGTTATACCCGTGCAAAGCGTCGCAATCATTTTGTATCGTTCATTTCCCTGACCTCCATCATCGGTCTCGCCCTCGGCGTGGTCGTGATGATTGTCGTACTGTCGGTGATGAACGGCTTCGATCATGAGATGCGCACCCGCGTGCTGGGCATGGTGCCCCACGCGACCCTCGAAACCGGCGAAGCCATCAGCGATTGGCCGAGCCTGGCCGCCAAGGTCAAGCAGAACCCGCAGGTGCTGGCCGTGGCGCCTTTCAC
Organism: Pseudomonas sp. CG7; assembly: GCF_023701885.1. Lineage (NCBI taxonomy): Bacteria > Pseudomonadati > Pseudomonadota > Gammaproteobacteria > Pseudomonadales > Pseudomonadaceae > Pseudomonas > Pseudomonas sp. CG7. Next base: position 4,720 of record NZ_JABAEE010000098.1, read on the forward strand.
CCAGATGCAGGGGCTGCTGACCAACGACGGCAAGGTGTCCAAGGTCCTGCTCAACGGCATCGATCCAGGGCTGGAACGGCAGGTGTCGATCATCGACAACTTCATGAAGCAGGGCAAACTCGACGACCTGGCGCCGGGCAGCTTCGGCATCGTCATCGGCGACAAGGCCGCGGCGAAGCTCGGCGTGGTCATCGGCGACAAGCTGACGTTCGTTGCGCCGGAAGTCACCGTGACGCCGGGCGGCATGTTCCCGCGCATGAAGCGCTTTACCGTGGTCGGCATTTTCCATGTGGGTGCTGGCGAGCTCGATGGCTACCTCGGCGTGACCAATCTCCAGGATCTCGCCCGCCTGCATCGCTGGAAGCCGGATCAGGTCCAGGGCCTGCGCTTGAAGTTCGACGACCTGTTCCAGGCCCCTCGAGTGGCCTGGACCATCGCCCAGCAGCTTGGCGAAGACCGCTACTACGCCCGGGACTGGACGCGCACCCACGGCAACCTGTACCAGGCGATCCGCATGGAGAAAGCCATGATCGGCCTGCTGCTGTTGCTGATCGTCGCCGTGGCGGCGTTCAACATCATCTCCACGCTGGTGATGGTGGTGAACGACAAGAAGGGCGACATCGCCATCCTGCGTACCCTCGGTGCGACGCCGGGGCAGATCATGCGGATCTTCATGGTCCAGGGCACCGTCATCGGCGTCATCGGCACGTTCGTCGGCGCTTTGGTCGGCATGTTCGCCGCGCTGAATGTCAGCGCGGCGATCGCCGGCCTCGAAGGGCTGATCGGGCACAAGTTCCTCAACGCCGACGTGTACTTCATCGACTACCTGCCATCGCAGCTGCAGTCCGATGACGTGTTGATGGTCTGCGGCGCCGCGTTGGTCCTGAGTTTCCTCGCCACCCTGTATCCTGCCTGGCGTGCCGCGCGCACCCAGCCTGCGGAGGCGTTACGTTATGAGTGAGTCGGGCATGAGTGAAAAAGCAATCTTGAGCTGCCGCAACCTGGGCAAATCCTACGAGGAAGGCCCAGAGTCGGTGGTGGTGTTGTCGGGCCTGCAACTGGAGTTGCATCCAGGCGAGCGCGTGGCGATTGTCGGCACTTCCGGGTCGGGCAAAAGTACCTTGCTCAACCTGCTGGGCGGGCTGGACACGCCGACCGCTGGCAGTGTCTGGCTGGCCGGCGAAGAGCTTTCGGCGCTGAATGAGAAGGCCCGTGGCCTGCTGCGCAACCGGTCCCTGGGCTTTGTCTACCAGTTCCACCACCTGCTGCCCGAGTTCACCGCGCTGGAAAACGTCTGCATGCCGCTGTTGATCGGCCGCACGGCAATTCCCGAGGCTCGTCAGCGCGCCACGGCGTTGCTGGAACGGGTAGGGTTGGGGCATCGCCTGGAGCATAAGCCAGCCGAACTGTCCGGTGGCGAGCGCCAGCGCGTGGCGATTGCCCGGGCCCTGGTCAACAAGCCTGGCTTGGTGATGCTCGACGAGCCGACCGGCAACCTCGACTCCCACACCGCCCAAGGCATCCAGGACTTGATGCTGGAACTCAGCACCTCGATGCGCACGGCGTTCCTGGTGGTGACCCACGACATGAACCTGGCCCGCCAGATGGACCGCGTCCTGCATTTGCAGGAAGGTTGCCTGACCCCCATCTGACCGACCGAAACCCGGCACTTGCTGCAAGTGCCGGGTCTTTTATTTGCATACGGTGCCCAGCGAATGTTCAGACCGTTATCGATTTTCATCGGCACGCGCTATACCCGCGCCAAGCGCCGCAATCGCTTTGTTTCGTTCATCTCCATGACCTCGATGATCGGCCTCGCCCTGGGCGTGCTGGCGATGATCGTGGTGTTGTCGGTGATGAACGGCTTCCAGCGCGAAATGAGCTCGCGCATCCTCGGCATGGTGCCCCACGCCACCATCGTCGGCGTCAACCCGATCGACGACTGGCAGCCGGTGGCCGCCGCGGCGCTGAAAAATCCCGCAGTCACGGCGGCCGTGCCGTTTACCGAGATGGAAGGGATGCTGAGCCATAAGGGTTCGATGCAGCCGATCCAGATCAGCGGCATCGATCCGGCCCAGGAAGGCAAGGTGTCCATCGTTGCCCAGCATATCGTCCAAGGGCGTCTCGATGCCTTGAAACCGGGCGAGTTTGGCGTGGTGATCGGTGAGATCACGGCTCGGCGCTTTCGCCTGAACGTGGGCGATAAACTGACCCTCATCGTGCCGGAAGTCAGCACCGCGCCGGGCGGCATCACCCCGCGGATGCAGCGCTTGAATGTCGTGGGTGTGTTCAAGGTCGGCGCGGAGCTGGACGGCTCCATGGCGCTGATTCACCTGGCCGATGCCGCGCAGATGCAGCATTGGCAGCCGAACCAGGTGCAAAGCGTGCGCCTGGCGGTGAAAGACCTGTACGCGGCGCCGAAGGTCTCCGGTGACATCGCTGCCGGTCTTGGTGCGAGTTACAAGTCTGACGACTGGACCCTCACCCAGGGCAGCCTGTTCAGCGCCATGAAAATGGAAAAAACCATGATTGGCCTGCTGTTGCTGATGATCGTCGCGGTGGCGGCGTTCAACATCATCGCGACCCTGATCATGGTGGTAAACGACAAGGGCGCGGACATCGCGATCCTGCGCACCATCGGCGCCACGCCGCGGCAGATCATGGCGATCTTCATGGTCCAGGGCACGGTGATCGGCGTCGTCGGCACGCTGATCGGTGGCGTGCTGGGCGTGATCGCGGCGTTGAACGTCAGTGCGCTGGTGGGTTGGCTGGAGCGGGTCAGCGGCCAGCACATCTTCAGTTCCGACGTGTACTTCGTCAGCAACTTGCCGTCGGAACTGCAGCGGGGGGACGTGGTGCTGATCTGCTCGGCCGGGTTCATCCTGAGCTTCCTCGCCACCGTGTACCCGGCGTGGCGCGCGGCGAAGATCGAACCGGCGCAGGCGTTGCGGTATTCCTGAGGCCCTGCAACAGTGGGTTTGCTGACTCACTGCAAGCCCACTGGCAAGTGACGATTGCTCTTGTGGCGAGGGAGCTTGCTCCCGCTGGAGCGCGAAGCGCTCCCAAAAAAACGGAAGTTCCGCGCATGCGTGCGCAGCATTTGGAGCTGCTGCGCAGCCCAGCGGGAGCAAGCTCCCTCGCCACAGGGACTTGATTCGGCCTTAATTACCCTTCGGCAGTTCGATCAAAAACCGCGTCCAGCCATCGGCCGATTCACAACGGATCTGCCCGCCATGGGCGCGGATGATCGAGCGGGTGATGGCCAGTCCAAGCCCCGCGTGTTCGCTGCTGCCTTCCTGGCGAGCCGGGTCGGCGCGGTAGAAACGGTCGAACAGGCGCGGCAGCAAATCCGCTGGAATTCCCTCGCCACTGTTTTCCACGCTTACGCTCACCCCTTGAGCCCCATCGACCATCCTCACCCGCACTTCGCCGTCAACCGGGGTGAAGCGCAGGGCGTTGTCCAGCAGGTTGGAAAGGGCTCGACGTAGCATGTTGCGATCACCCTGGATCAGGCTCTCGCCGTCGCGACTCAGGCGTACGTTAGCGTCTTCGGCCAGGAGCGCGAAGAAATCCAGCAACATGTCCACTTCCTCGGCCAATTGCAGCGGTTCGCGATGGAGCGCCAGCAGGCCGTGGTCGGCCTTGGCCAGGTACAGCATGTCGTTGACCAGTTGCGACATCCATTGCAGTTCTTCGAGATTGCTGTGCAACGCCTCGCGGTAATCCTCAAGGGCGCGCTCGCGGGTGAGGGTGACTTGGGTGTGGGTCAGCAGGTTCGACAGCGGTGTGCGCAATTCGTGGGCGATGTCGGCGGAGAACGCGGAGAGCCGTTGAAACGCGTCGTCGAGGCGTCCGAGCATGGCGTTGATGCTGTGGGCCAATTCCGCCAGTTCGGCGGGCATTTGCTCTTCGGGCAGCCGGGCGTTGAGGGAGCGGGCCGAGACATTGCCGGCTATGGCGCCCATGCGTCGCAACGGCCGCAAGGCGCGCCGGGCGGCCCAGGCACCGAGCAGGGCGGTGGCCAGGGCCGAGAGGCCGACGGTCAGCCAGATCAGCCGTTGCATGCGCTGCAGGAAGTGCTGGTGATGCGTGATATCCAGCAGCAAGGTCAGTTGCGGTGAATCGGTTCGGTCGGGGTACAGCGGCGCGTTCAACACTCGATAATCGTTGTCGGCATCGCTTAGGGTCGACAGGCCGGGGCGCTCCGGCAATTGCGCCGGGATCCGGATCGAGCTGTCGTACCAGCGCACCCCGTCACTACCCTTGATGCGCAACGCCAGGGCGGCCTGACGGCTCAGTTCATCTTCCAGACGGCTTTGGGTCTGCTCGGCGTTAAGGTCTTGCAGGGCCCGGCGCAGGCCGATCAACTTGCCTTCGAGCAGTTGCTGGTCCAGCTCGATGAAGTGCGCCTCGCTGCCCCGGCTGAACAAGACCCCGGCGAACAACGACACCACCGCCGTGCAGGCGGCGAACAGCAGCGCCAGGCGGCTGCTCAGCGACCACCGGCCCCTCACAGGCTGCGCTCTTCAAGCACATAGCCCATGCCCCGCACGGTGTGGATGAGCTTATTGGGGAACTCATCATCGATCTTGATGCGCAGGCGCCGGATGGCGACTTCGATGACGTTGGTATCGCTGTCGAAATTCATGTCCCAGACCTGGGAGGCGATCAGCGATTTGGGCAGCACTTCACCCTGGCGGCGCAGAAGCATTTCCAGCAACGCGAACTCCTTGGCGGTGAGGTCGATGCGCCGGCCGCTGCGTTCGACGCGGCGGCGGATCAGGTCCAGGCGCAAGTCCGCCAGTTGCAGGCTGGTTTCCTGTTGTGTCGAGTTGCCTCGACGCAACAGGCTCCGCACTCGCGCCAGCAACTCGGAAAAGGCAAAGGGCTTGACCAGATAATCATCGGCGCCCAGCTCCAGGCCGTGGACCCGGTCCTGCACCGCATCCCGCGCGGTGAGAAACAGCACCGGGGTATCCAGGCCGGCCCCACGGACCGCTTGGAGGATTTGCCAGCCATCACGGCCGGGCAGCATCACGTCGAGGATCAGCAAGGCGTATTCACCGCTCAAGGCCAGTTGCTGGCCAGTGATGCCGTCGGCCACCAGGTCGGCGTTGAACCCGGCTTCGCCGAGGCCCTGGCGCAGGTATTGGCCGGTTTTGGTTTGGTCTTCGACGATCAGCAATTTCATGGGCGGCTCGAGGCAGGTTGGGACGAGGGCGTTATACCGTGGCGGGTGGGTTCGTGGCGCAACCTGACAAAGTTGTAATCGAGCTGTAAGCCGATTGGCAGGCCTGCTACGATAGAGTTTCCCACATGCCGAACCTGCTTGGAGTATGGACATGTTGATGGGAAAACGCTTGATCCTGGCCGCTTGCGCGCTGGCCCTCAGTACGCCGTCGTGGGCATCGCCGGGGCATTATGATTTCGGCCAGCCTGCACCGGCGACCAAGGCCAGTCGCAGCATCGAGGTGGTCATGGGTGACATGACGTTCTATCCCGGAGCCCTGGATATCAAGGCCGGCGAGACCGTTCGGTTCGTGCTGGTCAACAAAGGCCAGTTGCTCCACGAATTCAACCTGGGCAACGCAGCCATGCACGCCGACCATCAACAGGAAATGCTCAAGATGCAGCAGAGCGGCCAGTTGCTGCCGACCGCGATGAAGCCAGGGATGGATCACGCCGCCATGGGCCACGACCAGGCGAGCATGCGCCACGATGATCCCAACAGCGTGCTAGTGGAGCCGGGCAAGACCGGCGAGCTGACCTGGACCTTCAGCAAGGCCACGCGCCTGGAGTTTGCGTGCAATATTCCTGGCCACTACCAGGCCGGGATGAAGGGCGACCTGACAGTCAGTCAGTAAGCACTCAAAGGCGGCGGCAAAGGCTGGTAGAATCCACTGATTCTTCAGTCAGGTTTCCGTCATGCATCCCGCAGCCGAACATTCGCCGCTGGGCAAATCCAGCGAATACATCGCCACGTACACGCCGTCACTGCTGTTCCCGATCCCGCGCACCGCGAAATGGGCGGAACTGGGCCTGACGGCCGAGACCCTGCCGTACAAGGGCGTGGATTTCTGGAACTGTTTCGAGCTGTCCTGGCTGTTGCCGTCCGGAAAGCCGGTGGTGGCCATCGGGGAATTCGCGATCCCGGCGGATTCGCCGAATATCATCGAATCCAAATCCTTCAAGCTGTACCTCAATTCGTTGAACCAGACCCCGTTCGCCGATACCGCGAGCCTGGAAGCGACGCTGCGCAAAGACCTTTCGGCGGCTGCCGGCAAGCCAGTGGGTGTACGGATCCGCAGTCTCAAGGATGTGGAAAGCGAAGGCATCGTGGCGCTGCCCGGTACGTGCATCGACGACTTGGACATCAGTGTCGATTCCTACGCGCACCCGCGCCCGGAACTGCTGCGTTGCGATGCTTCGCGCATCGTCGAGCAAAGCCTGCACAGTCATTTGCTCAAGTCCAACTGCCCGGTGACCAGCCAGCCAGACTGGGGCAGCGTGGCGGTGGAATATCGCGGCGCGGCCCTGGACCCGGCCAGCCTGCTGGCCTACATCGTCAGCTTCCGCCAGCATTCGGATTTCCATGAGCAATGCGTGGAGCGGATCTTTCTTGACCTGCAGCGGTTGCTCAAGCCGGAGAAATTGACGGTGTATGCGCGGTATGTGCGCCGTGGCGGGCTGGATATCAACCCGTATCGCAGTACTGAGGCCGTTCAACTGCCGAACTATCGTCTGGTCCGCCAATAACTTTTCTTGTGGCAGTGGGTTCTTGTGGAGGTGAGCTCTTGTGGGAGCGAGCTTGCTCGCGATGAGTCCGGCACATTCAATAGTGAGATTGGCTGACACATCGCTATCGTCGGATCGCCGCCCGGAGCAAGCTCGCTCCCACAGGGGATTGCATTTCAGGTCGTTGGAACTAAAAAGCCCTGCTAGCGTTAGCAGGGCTTTTTGGCATCCGGCATTCAGATTCCCATGTTGCCCAAGGTCAACATGATGTTGCGCAACGTGCTGGCGATACCTGGGTGGTCAACCTCAAAACGCTCTACGGCCAGGTTCACGCCGTCGACCAGGTTGTTGTCCTGAAGCTGGTTTTCCAATTGGATCTCAGCTTCGATCTGAGCCATTAGTTGATGCAGGCTTTCGCGCTCTGGTTCAGACAGCGGTGGGTTCTGGTCCAATTGCTCGCGCAGGGCATTCAGTTGGTCTTGCAATTCGCGGCGGGCAGGCATTGGCGTACTCCCTTTATTGATAGGCACACCATGGACCGCGACGCAGCGGCAAAAGTCCATGGCCTGCCTTAAGAGTAATCCACACTCACGCGCCCTGCATGATCCCGGTCAGGGCTTCTCGCCTTTAATGCGACGCAGACAGATATCGGCCAGGCAAGTCTCGAGTTCGCCCAAGTGATCGATCACTGAGTGCACCCCCAGGCTGAACAACTGCACGGTGGCCTTGGCGCGTTTGGCTTCCCGCGCCTGTTGGCTCAATGCCTGCCACTCGGCGGGCGCCAGGCCACACAAAGAGCCGCAGGAGGCCAGTCCGATGGTCCACCAACCTGCATTGAGCCCAGATTGCAACAATCGGGGTTCGCCGCTGACCAACACGCAGCCGTCCAACTGCTGGACATTCAGCGCCATCAGGGCTTGCCAGCAGGCGTGCGGAGCCGGCCATGGATAATTTGTTGCAGGAAGTTGCGGTGCTTTGATGGACGTAGGCAATGCGGCCGCGAGGCTATGACTGGTGGCTGGAGGCAATTCATCGAGCCAGGCGCAGGGGATGTTCAGATGCTGCAAGCTTTGCAGGCTTTCCAGCGCGCCGGGTGTCGGCTGGGCGTGATCCGCCGGCGCTGCCCCTGGCTGACGAATGCGCGCCCCGAAATCCACCAGGCACCCGCTCAGGCCAAACAGTACAGCGGTGAGGCTGGGGGCAGGAAGGGGCAGGGCTTCGGTGCGGGGCATGGGAACGTCCTTGAAATAACCAGCAGCCTAAAGCGCGCGGATGACAGTCCAGTGACAGTGAAGTGAAGGGCGCCAATAGCGGAAACATCCTACGGCCGGCGTGTTTTTTCGGTGCTGCCTATCCTCGCGTTCCGTCTTATACTAGCCAGCTTACCGCCTGGGCTCGGCGCCCTTGCCTGAATAATCCAAGGAGTTTTCCCCTATGCGCTGGAGCCATCGTCTAGCTCAGCTGTGTCTTTCCGCCTGCGTCCTGCTGGTTCCGTTCGCCGCCCAGGCCGCTACGGAAGACGATCCTTGGGAAAGCGTCAACCGGCCCATCTTCACCTTCAACGACACCCTTGATACCTATGCGCTCAAGCCACTGGCCCAGGGATATCAATACGTGACGCCGCAGTTCCTCGAAGACGGCATCCACAATATGTTCCGCAACATCGGTGACGTGGGCAACCTGGCCAACAACGTGCTGCAGGCCAAGCCGGCTGCTGCCGGGGTCGACACCGCCCGATTGATCTTCAACACCACCTTCGGCTTGCTGGGCTTCTTTGACGTGGGGACCGAGATGGGCCTGCAGCGCAGCGATGAAGATTTCGGCCAGACCCTCGGCTACTGGGGCGTGGGCAGTGGGCCGTATGTCATGTTGCCGCTGATGGGGCCAAGCACCCTGCGAGATGCGCCGGCCAAGCTGGTGGATAACTACACCGCCCCGTATCGCTATATCGATAACGTTTCGGTGCGTAACTCCATCTGGGGCCTGAACATCGTCGACACCCGCGCCAGCCTGTTGTCGGCCGAGAAAATGGTGAGTGGCGACAAATATGTCTTCATCCGCAACGCCTACCTGCAAAACCGTGAATTCAAGGTCAAGGATGGGCAGGTCGAAGACGACTTTTAATTTCATCCTGTAAAACCACGAAGGCGGCCCATAAGGCCGCCTTCTGTGCTTTCGGGGCGGGTTTGAGCGGGTTTGATCCTTCCATTGAGTTACGCTTCGCTCGGTTCTTATAACTCTCTGTGCTTTGACAAATAAAGACGGCAAGCGGCGATCTGCATGAGCTTGAAACGCCCCGCGGATGGGAGTACCGTCTGCGCCTTAGAAGGGCACCTCTGATGTAATGGTGTGTAGGGCAATCGCCTGAAACCGGTACGACAGAGAGGCTAGAAAGCGAATCCAGTAGTGCGTGCCAGGCCAGACCGCCCAGCCCGCTACGCCAACCTAATTCTGGCGCCGTTTGCCCACATGCCAAAAACCAGTGCCACGCTGCTGATAATCGACGATGACGAAGTGGTGCGAGCCAGTCTCGCAGCCTACTTGGAAGACAGTGGTTTCAGCGTCCTGCAGGCCAGCAATGGCCAACAGGGTCTTCAGGTATTCGAGCAAGACAAGCCCGACCTGGTCATCTGCGACCTGCGCATGCCGCAGATGGGCGGACTCGAACTCATTCGCCAAGTTACCGAGATCTCCTCGCAGACGCCGGTGATCGTGGTGTCGGGCGCGGGCGTGATGAACGACGCGGTCGAGGCATTGCGCCTGGGCGCGGCGGATTACCTGATCAAGCCCCTTGAAGACCTTGCCGTGCTCGAGCATTCGGTGCGCCGGGCCTTGGACCGTTCGCGCCTGTTGGTGGAGAACCAACGCTACCGCGAGAAGCTGGAAACCGCCAACCGCGAGCTGGAAGCCAGCCTGAACCTGTTGCAGGAAGACCAGAACGCCGGGCGCCAAGTGCAGATGAACATGCTGCCGGTCAGCCCTTGGACCGTCGACGATTTCCGCTTTGCCCACCAGATCATCCCGTCGTTATACCTGTCGGGCGATTTCGTGGACTATTTTCGCGTTGACGAGCGCCGAGTGGCGTTCTACCTGGCGGATGTTTCCGGCCATGGTGCGTCTTCGGCCTTCGTGACGGTGCTGTTGAAGTTCATGACCACGCGGCTGTTGTTCGAGTCCAAGCGCAACGGCACGCTGCCAGAGTTCAAGCCTTCGGAAGTCCTTGGGCATATCAACCGAGGCCTGATCAGTTGTAAGCTGGGCAAACACGTCACAATGGTCGGTGGAGTCATCGACGAGGAGACTGGTTTGTTGACCTATAGCATCGGCGGTCACCTGCCTTTGCCTGTGTTGTATACGCCAGACAGTGTTCGTTACCTGGAAGGGCGTGGTTTGCCGGTGGGCCTGTTCAACGAGGCCACCTACGAAGACCATGTGCTTGAATTGCCGCCGACCTTCAGCCTGACGCTGATGTCTGATGGCATTTTGGACCTTTTGACAGAACCTACACTCAAAGAGAAAGAAGCGGCCTTGCCTGAACGGGTGAGTGCAGCGGGCGGCAGCCTGGAAGGCTTGCGTCAAGTGTTTGGATTAGCCACGCTCGGGGAGATGCCGGATGATATCGCCCTGTTAGTGTTGAGCAGGAACCTTTGATGAGTACCGGTAGAATCCAGTTCGCCGAGCAGGACGGCACCTTCGTCCTGAAGTTTGTCGGTGAAGTGCGCCTTACCCTGTGTTCGGCGCTGGATGCGACTATTGAGCGGATCTTCACCGCGCTGAATTTCAGCGCCATCGTGATCGACCTGACCGAAACCCGCAGCATCGACAGCACCACGTTGGGCCTGTTGGCCAAGCTGTCGATCCTGTCGCGGCAAAAGGTCGGCCTGCTGCCGACCGTCGTCACCACCCACAACGACATTACCCGTCTGCTGCAATCGATGGGCTTCGACCAGGTGTTCAACATCGTGGGCGACCCTGTGCCGTGCCCGGAATGCCTGGACGACCTGCCTGACCAGGACCAGTCCGAAGAGGAAGTGCGGATCAAGGTGCTCGAAGCCCACAAGATTCTCATGGGGCTCAACGACTCCAATCGTGAAGCATTTCATGACCTGGTGAATGCGTTGGAGCGGCCTTGAGCCTTGGGCTTGTGTAGATCGAACTGACGCTTTCGCGAGCAAGCTCGCTCCCACAGTGTCTTGCATCGACCACACCATTTGGATCTGCCTTCAATCTCCTGTGGGAGCGAGCTTGCTCGCGATGGCATTTATCAATCCACCACATCCCCTAGGCCAAACCGCATAAAAAAGGGCGAACCCACCCAGGTTCGCCCTTTTTGCGTGCCAGTTGAATCAGCTCAAAGCTTGGCTTGCAGCAACGCCTCCAGCTTCTCCTGATCCCGGGCAAACTGACGAATGCCTTCAGCCAGTTTCTCGGTCGCCATGGCGTCCTCGTTGGACAACCAGCGGAACTGCGCTTCGTTGAGGATCAAGCGCGCTTCCCCGGCTTGCCCCGGTGCCAGCTTGCGCTCCAGCTTGCCTTCGTCGGCGGCGAGTTTTTCCAGCAGGTCCGGGCTGACGGTCAAGCGGTCGCAACCGGCCAATTGCTCGATCTGGTTGAGGTTGCGGAAGCTCGCGCCCATGACCACGGTCTTGTAGTCATTGGCCTTGTAGTAGTTGTAGATACGCGGCACCGACTGCACGCCCGGGTCATCCGCGCCGGTGTAATCGTTGCCGTTGGCTTTCTTGTACCAGTCGTAGATACGGCCCACGAACGGCGAAATCAGGAACACCCCGGCATCGGCACAGGCGGCGGCCTGGGCGAAGGAGAACAGCAGGGTCAGGTTGCACTGGATGCCTTCACGCTCCAACTGCTCGGCCGCGCGAATGCCTTCCCAGGTGGAGGCGATCTTGATCAGCACGCGCTCGCGGCCAATACCGGCCTTTTCGTACAGGTCGATCAGACGATGCGCACGCTTCAACATGGCCTCGGTGTCGAACGACAGGCGCGCATCCACTTCAGTGGAAATACGCCCGGGAATCACTTTCAGGATTTCTTGCCCGACCGCCACGGCAAAACGGTCGCTGGCCAAACCCACATCGCCCTTGCAGTCCGCCACGCAGGCATTCAGTTGCTCGGCATAGCCATGAATGGCCGACGCCTTGAGCAGCAGGGAAGGGTTGGTGGTGGCGTCTACGGGTTTGACGCGGGCGATGGCTTCGAAGTCGCCGGTATCGGCCACGACGGTAGTGAACTGTTTGAGTTGTTCCAGCTTGGAAGTCATGAGCGTGCTCTGTCCTATGGGTCTGTTGACATTACCCGAGGGCCGGCAGCCACTCAAGGGCGTGAAGAGGTATCGACGGGCCCCAGCGGCAACAACCTGAAAACGGCTGTTTGAAAGGCCGGGGCGGTATCGGTAGATACGATGCCAAAACCGCCCGCAGGTTCAACATCACTGCCTGACGGTCATGGCTGCTGTGCGTTCAGGAACAAGCCTGCAATGCCTTCCGGCAGATGCGCCGTCGAGATCAGGATCAGTCGCTGGCCGGCCCTGGTCATTGCCATATAGAGCTTGCGCGAGTTTTGTTCACGCTCCTGGGCCGAAAGCACTCCGGCCTGGGCCGTTTCCTTCATGAGTTTTTCCAGGCCCAGCAGAAACACGATGCTGGCTTCAAGTCCGGTAGCAGTATCCAGGCTGGAAACACGTAGGTTATCTGCGTCCACGTGTACTGACTCCATGCTGTTCAAATCCCAGACTTTGCGCGAACCGAATCGCTTGCTCAACGCCTTGAACAGGAGTTTCTTGTTGGTGTCTCGTCCATACAGAACCAGCATATTCGATAGATTGATCTGCTGGGTTTCCAGGTAGCCCTCTATTTCGTTATAGGTCTGTATGACCGCATCCTGGGGAGTCTCTGATCGGATCAACAGCGGGGCAACGCCTTCATCCATGCCGTCGAAATCAGGTTGCAGATAATCGTCCGGGTCGGTTTGGGTGAATTCGGCCAGGACAAGGCCGGCAGCTCGTAATATGGCTTGAGTGGTTCGATAGGAGTGGTGAAGTTTCTTTGTTTTACCCGCCACATCCAAGCCGACACGCTTCCAACTGAGTCGGCTTTTCAAAAAGCCCTGGTTGGGGTCGGCACATAAGAACAGGCTGCCCTCGGAGTCGGTCAAGGTGCTCTTGACCAGCTGAAACCAGGTCGGCGCAAAGAATTGAGCTTCGTCTACCAGGATGTGCTGGTATTTATCTAGCTTGTCGAGCTTCGTGAGACATAAATCCCGAGACAATGAACTCCATAAGCGAGCGCCTTGTTTGCTCAGCGCGTCATTGACTTGCCCGTAGAGCGACCACACCTGCACCCGTTCTTCCTTACGCAAGGCAAACCCTTGGCCTGCGCGCTCAGCAACCAAATAGTCATGCTCGTCGCAGATCAGTGATTCATTGATGAAGTCGAACTCATCCAGAAGTTGTTGATCGCCGGGCTTCAGGTCCGGAAAGGCTTTTCGATAATGGGCGATCTGGCTTGTAACCTTGATAGGGGATGCCATCTCTGGTTGCGGCTCAAAATGATTCACCCATTGCTGCCGTATCCAGGCCAGCGCGGTCATGATTGTCAGGTTGCGCGGTAGATCTCCCTGGCTGGCCTTCTTCAAGCGATGCTTGAGGTCTTTAACCACCGGGACATTGTGGATCAGCATCAATATCTTCTGATCGGGAAATTTCTTTGCCAGGATCAACGCCCGGTTAGCGGCGATCAATGTTTTGCCGCTACCCGCCACGCCGTTGACCAGACGCACCGAAAAATCATTCAAGGTTTGCGTTTGTTCTTCAGGCAGTTCCAGATCCAGCTTACTGGCCCACTCTTGTTGTGAGTCCAGAAAGTTTCGAGTGGTCTTTGCCGAGTTATCCCGTGAGAAATGCCGGCGCGTCGTACATATCGCGGGTATTTCCGCCTCTGGAAAGTAGTGCCCCATGAGCGTGTCGCTGGCCTCATGGCTCAGTGAGTTAAGCAACTTGGGCAGTTGTTCGTGGCCATGTTCGATAAAAGTGTTTTTCGACATCAGCCGCGGGCCATCAGGCGTTGAGTAGTGCAGCCACAGCCGCTTGGTCTGGTCGGGTGTGCAGTTCCACATGACGATCAGCCTGCCGAGCCGCTGCCCGGTCGGCATCCCGTCGGGCTCGGTTGCTTCCAGGCGCGAGAGCAACTCCTTGAAAGCCTGCTGTCCGGTAGCCGCGAACAGTTGATCAGGGTCCAATGTTTCAAAAGAGAGTTCACACAGCACCATGGCCAGCCATTGATGTTGTGCGTGCTGAAGGAAAAAGTCCGGCGCCCAGGCCTCTCGAGGGAGGCACTGGCGAACGACATGGTGGTCGTCCAGCTTGCGCAACACCCGTTTGACGTGGACATGCGCGCCAGTGCTGCGTTGCCATTCAGGGATAAATAGCGTCATGGGGTGAGCACCACTTTGCGGCATCGACTGATCAGGTTCAAATAGTCATTGGCCCATTGCTGCGTGATGCTGTTGCTGCATTCAATTCCTTGGCTCAGTTCAGGCCCGATGATGATCAATTTAGTCATTGCCCGGGTGATGGATACGTTCAATCGCTCGGGCTGGAAGAAAAACTCCGCCACAGCGCCAATGAACTCCTCATCGCCACTGGCCAACGAGACGATGATCAGTTCACGTTCCTGTCCCTGCATGCGCTCAACAGTGTCCGCCACAACGGTGCTGGCGATCTCGCGCCCGAAACTACGCGCCAACAGCGTTCGAATCGCCCGGCCCTGGGCTCGGTAAGGCGTGACGATGCCGATATCAGACAGGGCAAGGCCCATGGTCTGGGCGGTCTTACAGAGTTCCAGTACATGCTGGGCATCGCGATAGTTGCGGGTCTTGGCTGTTCTGTCTGTGGTGGGAATAAACACGGCGCTTGCGTCTGGATCAAATACGCAGTTCATAGGGGCCTCTGCACCAACGTAATTGAAACGCCGCTCCTTGTTAGGGCCTGCAGCCCGTAATTTGCCTTTGTAATAGTTTTTGCTCGGCCATTCGGTCAGCCATTGGTTCATCCGATAGGTTTCTTCGAGCATCACCGTATGGTCGGCAGTTTGGGAGGTGAGACGACCGAATATCGACATCGATTCGCCAGAAAGAACCGACTGGGACAACAGCACCGGCGGCAGCTGTTTCTGGTCTCCGATGAAGATAAACCGCTTACCTTTGCGCATGGCCATTAGCGCGAGGGGGAGGGTAATCTGACTGGCTTCGTCAAAGATCACCGTGTCGAATTTGAAATGCTCCAGCTGGCTGCAGGTGGCGAAGGGTGTCGCGCCAATGACATAGCCACTTCCGTCCGCCGGTAGATTTTCCCAGTCGGCAGGTGTTTTTGCCCAGTCAACGGTTTTGCTTAGATCATCCCGGCGACCACCAATCAACACAGTTCCGATTTTACCCTCGCAAAACATTGAAAGCTCATTATTGATAACAAAAATCTAAATTCAAGATAACAAAACAAACAAGATACTCTCTCACAAACATTACACTATAAAACCAA
>NZ_JABAEE010000099.1:0-19816 GCF_023701885.1 Pseudomonas sp. CG7
GCGTGTAGAACTGCCCGGTGGCGCCGTATGCTGCTACCAGTTTATGCCCGGTGTCTTTTTCGAAAGCGGCGGCGATGGCCTGGATCGGCGCGGTGAAATTGGCAGCGCGCGCCACCTGCACCTCGGCGGCCTGGACGGCCCCAATCGTCATGAAGGGGATCAACAGCAACGGCGCGAAGCAGGTGAGGCGCATGGGTGAGGCTCCGAGGGTGGGTTCGCTATATACCGGAATATATAGCGAATGGCCGACAAACGGAACGCGGCATTTTGCCTGGGCAGTGAGGGTGCCAGGGCTGGCCCCATCGCGAGCAAGCTCGCTCCCACACGAGGCATGGGGTGGAAGCCGGATTCACGTTCACCGCCGAACCCTGTGGGAGCCGAGCTTGCTCGCGATGGCGGTGGATCAGCTTGCATCCCTGTTGAATATGCTACCGCTATCGCGAGCAAGCTCGGCTCCCACAGGTCCGGCGGTGTATCCAGATTTCCCGGTTGCCCCCTATTCCCTGTGGGAGCGAGCCTGCTCGCGATGGCGGTGGATCAGCTTGCATCCCTGTTGAATGTGCTACCGCTATCGCGAGCAAGCTCGGCTCCCACAGGTCCGGTGGTGTGTCCAGATTTGCCGGTTGCCCCCTATCCCCTGTGGGAGCGAGCTTGCTCGCGATAGCGCTCGATCAGACATTCGCCCTGTGGAGTCGGGCCAATGCCTCCTCGGCCAACCGCCGCGTCAACTCGGCCGCCGACAACTCGCGGCCCAGAGGGAAGGCCTGGCCGGCCCAGAGGTTGCTGAAGGCTGCTTCGCCCTTGGCCCGCAGCGGCATCAACGCGCCCCCGGCCAGGGGGAACGCTGGGGCCAGCGGACTCATCGGGCCCACTTCGCGCATGACCCGGTTGACGATGCCCCGGGCCGGCCGACCCGGGAACAGGTTGGTGACGGCGGGCTGGCTTTCCTTGGCCGTGCGCAACGCCCGGTGATGGGACGCGCTGATCTTCGCCTCGGGCGTGAACAGATAGGCGCTGCCCAATTGCACCGCCGAGGCACCGAGGGCGAACGCCGCGACAATCCCCCGCGCATCGCCAATGCCACCGGTGGCGATCACCGGCACCTTCACCGCATCCACCACCTGCGGCAACAAGGCAAACAGCCCGACCTGGGTGTTGAGGTCGTCGCTGAGGAACATCCCGCGATGCCCCCCGGCTTCATAACCCATGGCGATGATCGCGTCGCAACCGTGCTGTTCAAGCCAGATTGCTTCCTCGACGGTGGTGGCCGAGGATAGGATTTTCGCCCCGGTGGCCTTGACCCGGTCCAGCAGGGATTTTTCCGGCAGACCGAAGTGGAAACTCACCACCTTGGGACGCATCTCCTCCAGCACCCGGCAGGCTGCATCATCGAAAGGCGTGCGGTTGGACACCGGCGTCGGTGCGTCGAAGTCGACGCCCAATTCCTCGTAGTACGGCTTGAGCCGTTGCTTCCAGGCCTCGGCCCGTTGTTCGTCGAAGGCCGGTGGCTGGTGAGCGAAAAAATTCACATTGAATGGTTTGTCGGTCTGCTCGCGGATG
Organism: Pseudomonas sp. CG7; assembly: GCF_023701885.1. Classification (NCBI taxonomy): domain Bacteria; kingdom Pseudomonadati; phylum Pseudomonadota; class Gammaproteobacteria; order Pseudomonadales; family Pseudomonadaceae; genus Pseudomonas; species Pseudomonas sp. CG7. Next base: position 1,561 of record NZ_JABAEE010000099.1, read on the forward strand.
GTCGTCAGCGCCTGGCGCAGTTGTTCGACATCGAGCATCGCCGCCGGCATCGAACCCAACCCGCCGGCATTGCAGGTCGCGACCACCATGGCCGGCCCGGTCACCCCGGCCAACGGCCCCTGGATGATGGGCAGCTCGATGCCGAGCAAGTCAAGAATGCGAGTGTCTGGCCACTGGCTCATGTACGGGTCTCCGACGGCAGAAGGAAACAGCGTTTTTAACAGGTGTGGGCCGGCGACGGCCAGTCGAGTTTTTCAATCGAGTACTCGCCGCTTGATCCCGACGCCGTGAGAGTTACCATGCGGGCTTCATACATCAAGGAGCCTGACCCATGGATGTGAAACTCAAGACTGTCGAACCCTTCACCGTGGCCGGTTTGCAGGTGCGCACCCGCAACAGCGACGAGCAGCAGCCCGACACGGCCAGGATCGGCCCGATGTGGCAACGATTCTTCACCGAAGGGTTGTTCGACACGATTCCGGCCCGGCAGTCGGAGTCGTTCGTCTACGGTGTCTATTCCAATTATGAGTCCGACGCCACCGGCCACTTCGACGTAACGGCTGGGGTGCAGGTGGATGCGACCAGCGCAGGCTACCCCGCCGTGGACATCGAGGGCGGGGATTACCTGGTGTTTTCGGCCAAGGGGGCGATGCCCGATTGCGTGATCCAGACCTGGGGCCTGATCTGGGCGTACTTCGCCGATAACCCGCAGACGCTGCGCCGTTTCACCACCGATTTCGAGGTCTACAGCGGCCCCGAATCCGTGGCGATCTACATCGGCATTCAATCCCCGGACGAGCGCTCCAGCGCCAGCAACTGACGCTTGCGCTCCACGCCCCAGCGATAGCCCGACAGGTTGCCGTCGCTGCGCACCACCCGGTGGCAAGGAATCGCCACCGCCAGGCTGTTGGCGCCACAGGCCTGGGCCACGGCGCGCACGGCCTTGGGCATGCCGATGCGCTGGGCGATCTCGGCGTAGCTGGCGGTGCTGCCGGCGGGGATGTCCCGCAACGCTTGCCAGACTCGCTCCTGGAAGGCGGTACCGCGCAGGTCCAAGGGCAGGTCCAGGCCCAAGGCGGGAGCTTCGATGAAGCCCACCACTTGGGCGATCAACTGCTCGAACTCCCGGTCGGCACCGATGAGGTTGGCCCGGCGGAATTTGTCCTGCAGGTCGCGCACCAGCGTATCCGGATCGTCGCCCAGCAGGATCGCGCATACGCCACGCTCGCTTTGCGCCACCAGGATCGCCCCGAGGGAGCACTGGCCGACGGCGAAACGGATGTCGGTATTCTGCCCGGCGGCGCGGTAGTCGGCGGGCTTCATGCCCAACACCTTGTCGGCCGCCTCATAGAAACGGCTGTTGGAATTGAAACCGGCGTCGTACAACGCCTCGGTGATGGTGCCGCCATCGGCCAGGCGTTCGCGGACCTTGCGTGAGCGGTGGGCGGCGGCGTAACCCTTGGGGGTCAAGCCGGTGACGGCCTTGAAGACCCGATGAAAATGGAAGGGACTCAAGCCGGCGCTGTCTGCCAGTTCATTCAGGCCGGGGAGTGCCTCGGCGGCCTCGATCTGCCGGCAGGCCGCCGCGACCCGGGCCGCTTGTTGGGCGGCGACCTGGGCCTGGTCCCGAGCCACGCGCTTGCTGGGCCGGTAGCCGGCGGCCTGGGCCTGTTCCGGCGTGTCGAAGAATTCGACGTTGCGCGGGTTGGGCAGGCGCGACAGGCTGCTGGGGTGGCAGTAGATGCCGGTGGTTTTCACGCCATAGACAAATGTTCCGTCGGCGCGCGGATCGCGGGCGAGCACGGCGGCCCAGCGAGGATCCTGTTCAGCGGCGAGATTGTTTGAAGTGCTGTTCATGGTCGTTATTCCATTGGCCCGTTTTGGCTACATTAGCCAGCCTGCGAGAGGGCGACACTCCGGGTCTTGCGGTCGAATTCTGCACCTTCACCCGGCGGTGCGAAACGTCAGGTTGATCCGCTGGGCGCCCAGGCGCGGGTGTTGTCCTTCCTTGAGCGGCAGCACGCCGTGGTAACGCAAGCGGTCCACGCCGCCCCAGACCACGATGTCGCCATGGAACAGCGGGATGCGCAGGCTTTTGTCGCTGCGCGCGAAGCCGCCGAACTGGAACACCGCCGGCAAGCCCAGGGACATCGAGACGATGGGGGCGTCGAGGGAGCGCTCGTTCTTGTCCTGGTGCAGCGACATTCGCGCGCCGGGCACATAGCGGTTGATCAGGCAGGCGTCGGGCTCGAACGCCTCGAACCCCGCCTGGCGGGCGGCAGCCTGGGCCAGTTCGCGAAACACCGCCGGCATGTCGGGCCAGGGGCGGCCGGTCTGTGGGTCATGGGCGGTGTAGCGATAGCCGCTGCGGTCGGTGGTCCAGCCCAGCGCGCCGCAACTGCTCAAGGCCACCGACATGGTAAAGCCGCCGGGCGTGACCATCTGCCGGAACGGCGCAGCTTGCAAGACGCTCTCCAGCACCGGCAGCAAGCGCTCGAGCCAGGGCAGGGCAAACCCGCGCAGCACGAACGCTTGCTGGCCGACTTGCTCGACCTGGCCGGGCGGGGTGGGCGCCTGCTCGGCGAACAGGTCCAAGGTGATCGGTGTGTCGTTATTGCGCATCATGAAAAATGATTCCCAGGGTGTGCCGTCTGCCACTGTGCACGCGGCTGACGCCATGGCGCATGTTCACCCGATAATAACCGCGAACGCCTTTGACCGGCCGCTGGTGCACAGCAAACACCAGCGCATCGCCCTGTTTCAGATCCATGACCAGGGGCCGCGACTGCATGCGCGGGCGTTGTTCGGTGAGGACAAACTCGCCACCGGTAAACTCCCGGCCCGGTTCCGACAGCAGGATCGCGACCTGCAAGGGGAACAGCTGCTCGCCGTACAGATCCTGGTGCAGGCAGTTGTAGTCCTGCGGGCCGTATTGCAGCAACAACGGTGTGGGGCGCGATTGTCCGGCGGCGTGGCAGCGCTGGATAAAGTCGGTGTGTTTGTGGGGGTAGCGCACGTCCAGGCCCATGGATTCATTCCAGCGGTTCGCCAGCGGCACCAGCATGGGGTACAGCGACTGACGCAGCTGTTGGATGAGGTCCGGTAGCGGATAGCGAAAATACTGATACTCACCGCGCCCGAATCCATGGCGGGCCATGATCACCCGTGAACGGAAAAGGCTGGGTTCGGCGTACAAACCACTCAGTTGCCGGCATTGCGATGGCGGCAGCAGGTTGCGAATGATTGCACAGCCGTCCTGGTCGAGACTGTGCTCCAGGGTGGGCCAGTCCAGGTTGACGAGGTGTTGGGGCAGGGAAAGCGTAGGGGGCATGATGGCAATCCTTGTTGGAAAGGACTGTTCAGTCTGCGCAGTGCGGCGTTGCCGGGCACTCCGATTCTTGCGGTGCGCAGCCATCCCTGTGGGCTCTGTAGGAGCTGGCGAAGCCTGCGATCTTTTGATCTTGATCTTGATCTTGATCTTTCGCTTGAGACTCAAATGTCCGGGGAAAGATCGCAGCCTCGTTGCACTCGACAGCTCCTACAGAGCCGAGCGGGAGCAAGCTCCCTCGCCACAAAAGCATCGTGCCCACCCAGTGGCTACAAAAATCAATCAGGATGAGCCATTACAGCGCCTTGCTGACCTTGACCTCGCTGATCACATCGTCGGTCTCGCCGTGCAGCTTTTGCAACGCGGCCAGGGCTTCTTCCTCGGTGCCGGTTTCCAGTTGCGCGAATTCGAAGCGGCGCTCGTTGTTGAGCTTGTACTTGATGACGTATTTGGTCGTCTGGGCCACGGTTTTGCCTTTCTTGAAAGGGCGATGTTCAGCTCAGTTTCGAGCTGGAGCGCCGGATGATCTTGATCTTGTGGGTCAGGGTCGGCTTGCGCGTGACGCTGATTGCACGGCGGTTGACGGTGTCGATGGTGATGTTCCAGAAACCGGTGCTCGGCGCCGTGATCCTGGCCGGGAAGGTGTCGAACGCGCCACCGTGATACGTGTGCCGGCCGCCGTTCTTGAAGCTGCGGAAGTTGGCGTCGTTCATCAAACGGATGTTGCACATCTGCGAGCATTCGATGACGACAATGTCGTCTTCGTTCAGGTGCTCGCGCTGGTGAATGAATTTCATGGGCGCCTCCAGAAGGGCTTTTTCTACAAAATCAAAACGATAGCAAGGGGCAATGAGGCGCAGTTTATCAGCCCCGAGTGTTAATATCCGGCCCGCGCGCCAGGCGTTGTTCATTTATCGCAGGTAGCGGGAAAAAAAAGCGGTCCGGCCCCGGAGCAAAACGGTGTTTGCACTGTCGGAGCATCTTTATTGGAGGAAACATATGAAGCGCAGCGTGTGGGTGTTGGCATTGGCCATGAGTGGATGTGCATCGGTATCGGACATCAACCAGACGCCCCCCACCATGAGCGTCATCTCCGGAAAGAAACCCCACGAATATGCCAAGTGCGTGGCCGACAAGCTGGCCAGCAGCCGTGGTTCGCTGCAGATGGAGCCGCACAAGAACGGCGTGCGGCTGATCATCCCGGGCAAACTGTCGACCCTGCCAGCGGCAGTGTTCGACATTGACGAGCGTTCCAGTGGTAGCAGCATCAAGTTGCACGAAAGCATGTCCAACGTGCCCGTGCGTCCGGGCGACGTGCAGGATGCAGCCAACGCCTGCATTTCCGGCTGAACACCGTCAGCGCCTGACGAGCGGACCGGCCATCGGATAAACTGCTGTCCCTCGACAAAAAATGCCGCCACGGTCAACGTTGGCGGCATTGTCATTCATGGAGTCACTCGATGAAACGCGAGCAGGTGCGCGAGCGCCATGCGGAAGGCCTTATCTTTGCTACCCACGTGATCCAGAACCCGGCGAGCCCGGGCGAATGGATCGTGTTCTTCAAGAAAAGCGCCGGGCGCAGTTTTTTCCTGGTGGATGAGCAGGACGAAGTCGAGTCCTTCAGCCAGCTCGATGACCTGGTCGAGACCATACGTGGGCTGGGCATCAAGTTCGCCGAGATCCACATCTGATTTCTTTGCAAACTTATTTGCCGACCACCACGACACTGCGGCTGCTGAAGTTGCCGACGTCGACGCCCAGGGTCTTCTCGCTGTCCTTGGCCTGGGGCGTGCCGTCGGTGCCGACGATGCGGTAGCCAGTGCCGGCACAGGACGCATCGGCCTTTTCATAGCAAGTCGCCCAGGAATTGGCCTCGCCCGAACAGTCGATCGCCAAGCCTTGCTCACCATTATCGAGATAGGTTTTTTCGGCCGAGGCACAGCCCGCCAGGGCCAGGACTGTAAACAGCGCCAGAAGTGTTTTCATGGGATCGTCATCGAGGAGGGAAGGGCAATGGCGAGGTTATAGCGAATGGCCATTGCGGTACAGCTAAACAAGCCTCGTTCGATGCGCGGATGGCATTTACTAGAGGCTCGTCTGTTTATTTCCTGCGGCTCATTTCTTGCGGCGGGGGCTGCGGGCGGGGGCGCTTTCGCGTTCTTTTGTCGCTGGAGCCGCGCGTTCGTCCTGGAATACCGCAGCCACTTCCACGGCCATGGCCTTGCTGGGCAAGGGGCCGGCGACCTGCTCGCCGTGGTAGTTGATAATCCACCACTGGCCGTCCTTGCCCAGGCTGACCGAATAACCGTTTGCGTTTCTTGCCGACATCTAGCTGCCTCAGTTGGCGTGATCAAGGCCGCCATGATACGTCAAATGCTCGCAAACAGCGCTCACTGGCGTACAGTGGACCGCTGCAGCCATCGAAACGAAAGGCGATTGAACTATCCGCCGTTTTTTATTTCTCTATGATGGCACCGGTTGGCCAGTGCGGGCATTGTAAGGTGCCCGTCGCCTGATTAGACTGCGCCGAAACTCGTACACACCGCCTTTTCAAGGACTTATATGATCAAGAAATGCTTGTTCCCAGCAGCCGGTTACGGTACTCGCTTCCTGCCAGCGACTAAAGCCATGCCCAAAGAAATGCTGCCGGTGGTGAACAAGCCACTGATCCAGTACGGCGTCGAAGAAGCCCTTGATGCGGGTCTGACTGAAATCTCCATCGTGACTGGCCGTGGCAAGCGCGCCCTGGAAGACCATTTCGACATCAGCTACGAGCTGGAAAACCAGATCAAAGGCACCGACAAGGAAAAGTACCTGGTCGGCATCCGCAAATTGCTGGATGAGTGCTCGTTCTCCTACACCCGCCAGACCGAAATGAAAGGCCTGGGCCACGCAATCCTGACCGGTCGCCCACTGATCGGTGACGAACCGTTCGCCGTGGTCCTGGCGGACGACCTGTGCGTCAACCTCGAAGGCGACGGCGTCCTGACCCAGATGGTCAAGCTGTACAAGCAGTTCCGCTGCTCCATCGTGGCGATCCAGGAAGTCGATCCGCAGGAAACCAACAAGTACGGCGTGATCGCCGGCGAAATGATCCGCGACGACATCTACCGCGTCCACAGCATGGTTGAAAAACCAAAGCCTGAAGACGCACCGTCGAACCTGGCGATCATCGGTCGCTACATCCTGACCCCGGACATCTTCGACCTGATCGAACAGACCGAGCCAGGCAAGGGCGGCGAAATCCAGATCACCGACGCCCTGATGAAACAGGCCCAGAACGGCTGCGTCATGGCCTACAAGTTCAAGGGCAAGCGTTTTGACTGCGGTGGCGCCGAAGGCTACATCGACGCGACCAACTTCTGCTTCGAGAACTTCTACAAGACGGGCAAGGCTTACTGATAGCCCGCGCCACGCCTTGAAAAAACGCCCCGAATGGTTCGGGGCGTTTTTTTTTGCTTGGGGAAAAATCTCGCAACGCCTCAATCCCACAAACAAAACCCTGTGAGGTATGAAAATCCTGAGACCACCCAAAACTACTGTGGGAGCGAGCTTGCTCGCGATGGCGGTGGGTCAGCTTGCATCGGTGCCGAATGTGCCGACGCTATCGCGAGCAAGCTCGCTCCCACAGAAATTGCGCTTAGGTTGCCCATTCGATCCAACCCAACTGGCTTTTCCATTTTCCGCCCCCATAACCATCGCAACGCTGCCTCTGGCGAAAACAGCAGGTATGCTGGTGACCTGCCGAAGGAGATAGAAGATGGCCTACGATTTTGACTTGTATGTGATTGGCGCCGGTTCCGGTGGCGTGCTGGCTGCGCGGGTCGCCGCCGGTTTCGGGGCCAAGGTGGCCGTGGCGGAAAGCCGCTACCTGGGCGGGACCTGCGTGAACGTGGGCTGCGTGCCGAAAAAGCTGCTGGTCTACGGCGCGCATTACGCCGAGGACTTCGAGCAGGCATCGGCCTATGGCTGGACGGCGGGCGAGGCGAGTTTCGACTGGGCCACGTTGATCGCCAACAAGGACCGCGAGATCAATCGCCTCAACGGTATCTACCGTAACCTGCTGGTCAACAGTGGCGTGACGTTGCATGAAGGCCACGCCAGGATCAGCGTCCCGCACGAAGTCGAGATCAACGGCCAGCGCTACACCGCCGAACACATCATGATCGCCACGGGCGGCTGGCCGGTAATCCCTGACATTCCAGGTCGCGAGCAGGCCATCAGTTCCAACGAGGCGTTTTTCCTCAAGACGTTGCCCAAGCGCATGCTGGTGGTGGGCGGCGGCTACATTGCCGTTGAATTCGCCGGGATTTTCCATGGCATGGGCGCGCAGACGTCCTTGCTCTATCGCGGTGACTTGTTCCTGCGTGGCTTCGACGGCGCCGTGCGCAAGCATCTGGCTGAAGAGCTGCAACGTCGTGGCCTGGATCTGCAATTCAACGCCGACATCCAGAGCATCGATAAAGAAGCGGACGGCAGCCTCAAGGTGACGCTCAAGGACGGTCGCACGCTGTCGACCGATTGTGTGTTCTACGCCACGGGCCGACGGCCGATGCTGGACAACCTTGGGCTGGAAAACACGGGCGTCAAGCTGGACGAAAAAGGCTTCGTGCAGGTCAACGAAAAATACGAGACCACTGAACCGTCGATCCTGGCCATTGGCGATGTGATCGGCCGTGTGCAGCTTACGCCCGTGGCCCTGGCCGAAGGCATGGCGGTGGCACGGCGGCTGTTCAAGCCCGAGCAGTATCGCCTGGTGGATTACCGGATGATCCCCACCGCCGTGTTCAGCCTGCCGAACATCGGCACGGTGGGCCTGACCGAAGAGCAGGCCCGGGAGGAGGGGCATGAGGTACAAATTTTTGAAAGCCGTTTCCGGCCGATGAAGCTGACCCTCACCGACTGCCAGGAACGCACCTTGATGAAACTGGTCGTCGATGCCAATACCGATAAAGTCTTGGGCTGCCACATGGTTGGACCGGACGCCGGGGAAATCGTCCAAGGCTTGGCCATCGCTCTCAAGGCCGGCGCTACCAAGCGCGACTTCGACGAAACCATCGGCGTGCACCCAACTGCCGCCGAAGAATTCGTGACGATGCGTACCCCCGCCGCCTGACGCAGCTTTATACGCTGCATAGAAGCTATGTAGGAGCTGTCGAGTGCAACGAGGCTGCGATCTTTCCCCAAACGCTTGAGTCCCAAGCGAAAGATCAAGATCAAAAGATCGCAGCCTCGTTGCACTCGACAGCTCCTACACGGCCCTACAGATTTCTTCTATCTATATAGATTCCTGATAGCCAAAACCAATCATTCGCATCAGGTTTGCCAATGAGCCAGCCTGGAGATGAGTGGGTAAGATCCTCTCCATCAACTTTTCAACCCCTGACGGAGAAACATCGATGCCTATCATCAACAGCCAAGTCAAACCGTTCAACGCCACCGCTTTCAAAAACGGCGCTTTCGTCGAAGTGTCGGACGCCGACCTGAAAGGCAAGTGGTCTGTCGTGTTCTTTTACCCGGCTGACTTCACCTTCGTCTGCCCAACCGAACTGGAAGACCTGGCCGATAACTACGCCGAATTCCAGAAACTGGGCGTCGAGATCTACAGCGTTTCCACCGACACTCACTTTGCCCACGCGGCCTGGCACAACACTTCGCCAGCCATCGGCAAGATCCAGTACACCATGATCGGCGACCCGACCCACGTCATCTCCCGCAACTTCGACGTGCTGATCGAAGAAGTCGGCCTGGCTGACCGCGGTACTTTCGTGATCAACCCGGAAGGCCAGATCAAGATCGTTGAAATCAACGACGGCGGTGTAGGCCGTGACGCTTCCGAGCTGCTGCGCAAGATCAAGGCCGCTCAGTACGTTGCCGCTCACCCAGGCGAAGGCTGCCCAGCCAAGTGGAAAGAAGGCGAGGCCACCCTGGCTCCGTCCCTGGACCTGGTCGGCAAGATCTAAACCTGTGAGTCATCCGCGGGCGATCCGCTCTTAATCAAGTAAGCCGCTTCGCCCCACAAAACGCCCGGGCGAGATTCGCTCGGGCGTTGTTTTTTCTGAAATTCAAAAAAATGGAAATCGCCCGTATGTTGGACGCCAATCTTAAAGCTCAGTTGAAGTCATACCTGGAACGGGTCACCCAGCCGATCGAGATCGTCGCCTCCCTCGACGACGGTGCGAAATCCCAGGAAATGCTCGCGTTACTCCAAGACGTTGCCAGTCTTTCCCACCAGATTACTTTGCTCGACAACGGCACCGATGCGCGCAAGCCTTCGTTTTCGTTGAACCGCCCGGGAGCCGATATCAGCCTGCGTTTCGCCGGCATTCCCATGGGGCATGAATTCACTTCGCTGGTGCTGGCCCTGCTGCAAGTCGGTGGCCACCCGTCGAAGGCCAGTGTCGAAGTCATTGAACAGATCCGCGCCCTTGAAGGCGAGTTCAACTTCGAGACGTATTTCTCGCTGTCGTGCCAGAACTGCCCGGACGTGGTCCAGGCGCTGAACCTGATGGCGGTGCTGAATCCGAACATTCGCCACGTCGCCATCGACGGCGCGCTGTTCCAGGCCGAAGTCGATGAGCGCCAGATCATGGCTGTGCCCAGCATTTACCTGAACGGCGTGAACTTTGGCCAGGGCCGCATGGGCCTGGAAGAGATTCTCGCCAAGATCGATACCAGCGGTATCGAACGCCAGGCCGAGAAAATCAGCGCCAAGGACGCCTTTGATATGCTGGTGGTCGGCGGTGGCCCGGCCGGCGCTTCGGCGGCGATCTACGCGGCCCGTAAAGGCATTCGCACCGGTGTGGCGGCCGAACGTTTCGGTGGCCAGGTGCTGGACACCATGGCCATCGAGAACTTCATCTCGGTCCAGGAAACCGAAGGGCCGAAACTGGCCGTCGCCCTGGAAGAGCACGTCAAGCAGTACGACGTGGACATCATGAACCTGCAACGTGCCGACGGCCTGGTGCCGGGCAAGGACGGCGGGCTGCATGAAATCAAGTTCGCCAGCGGTGCGAGCCTCAAGGCCAAGACCGTGATCCTGGCGACCGGTGCCCGCTGGCGCGAAATGAACGTGCCGGGCGAGCAGCAATACCGCAACAAGGGCGTGGCATACTGCCCGCACTGCGACGGCCCGCTGTTCAAGGGCAAGCGCGTGGCGGTGATTGGCGGCGGTAACTCCGGCGTCGAAGCGGCGATCGACCTGGCCGGTATCGTCGCCCCCGTCACCTTGCTGGAGTTCGATGTGCAATTACGTGCCGACGCGGTGTTGCAGCGCAAGCTGCACAGCCTGCCGAACGTGACGGTGATCACCAACGCCCAGACCACCGAAGTGACGGGTGATGGCCAGAAGGTCAACGGCTTGCGCTACAAGGATCGTCCGAGCGGTGAAGTGCGCGACGTGGCGCTGGAGGGGATCTTCGTGCAGATCGGCCTGTTGCCTAACACCGATTGGCTCAAGGGCACCGTTGAGTTGTCACCCCGTGGCGAGATCATCGTCGATGCCCGTGGCGAAACCTCGATCCCTGGCGTGTTCGCCGCCGGTGACGTGACCACCGTGCCGTACAAACAGATCGTGATCGCCGTGGGCGAGGGCGCCAAGGCTTCCCTGAGTGCCTTCGATCACCTGATCCGCACCTCCGCGCCGGCCTGAACAACCGATAGCGGAAAACACAAAACCCCATGAGCCATTGGCTCATGGGGTTTTTTATTCGAATCACGCATTCTCCTGTGGGAGCGAGCTTGCTCGCGATAGCTGCAGCCCATTCAATATTGATGTGCCAGACAGACCGCCATCGCGAGCAAGCTCGCTCCCACAAGGTAATGCCGTTCACTTAAGAAAAATGCTGACCCTGTGGCGAGGGAGCTTGCTCCCGCTCGGCTGCGAAGCAGTCGTAAACCGGCGGGGGCGGTGTGTCTGATACGCCGCACATGGCAGGTTTTGGGGCCGCTTCGCGGCCCAGCGGGAGCAAGCTCCCTCGCCACGGGTTTGTCGATTGCCTCAAGTGAACAGCATTGGCTCCCACAAGGGGGCTGATGTGGTTGTAGAACTTGTGATCCTGCTGTGGATTTACAACGGCGCAGGCTGGATGATCTCGACCCAGTAGCCATCCGGGTCCTTGATGAAGGCCAGGCTTTTCATGCGACCGTCGCTCAGGCGTTTCTGGAAGTTGCAGCCCAGTGCTTCGAAGCGCTCGCAGGCTGCGACGACGTCCGGTACCGAGATGCAGATATGGCCGAAGCCGCGAGGGGCGGTGTTGCCGTTATGGTAGGCGAACGCCGGGTCGCTTTCGGTGCCGTGGTTGTGGGTCAGTTCCAGGATGCCAGGGATCGACTTCATCCATTCGGTACGCGCTGCCGCGTCCGCCGGGATCTGGTGCTTGTCCACCAACGCCAGGAAATACAGGCTGAATTCGGCTTCCGGGAAGTCGCGCTTTTCCACCAGCGAGAAACCTAGCACGCGGGTGTAGAAATCCAGGGACTGGGTGATGTCCTTGACTCGCAGCATGGTGTGGTTGAAGACGAACTGGGCCGTGGCGGCGTCAGGTTGGGCGGTGACGCCAGGGAAAGTATTGAGTTCGTGCAGGCTCATGGGCCCTCCGGGAAAAAAGTGGGGCAAACGGCGTCGCAAGCATGGTCGCGACGGTTCCTGGGCTTGCGTCAACGGCTTCCTTGCAGCTACGCCCATGATACGCAAGGGACGTGGCGCCGCCAAACCGCCCGTGGCTATTGCCTGGTTCTGCCTCGGCCTTCAGACTTCACGCTTCGTTCTTGAGTACCAACGCAATGATTCGACCGTTCCTTTCGCTGTTTGTCCTGCTGCTGGTGAGTATCGGCGGCGTCCAGGCGTCCGAACCGCAAATTACCTGGCCCCAGGGCTGGGTCGTCGAACCGCTGCCCGCAGAGGCATTGTCCTCGGCAGCCCCGGGAACCCTGCGCCAACGGGCCACCAAGAGTGATCCGGCTGGCAATGCCGTGATGGTCTTGGAGCTGACCACGACCCCGGTCGCCCCCGATCACCAGGTCAACTTGCAAGGCGTGTTGCTGGAAATGCGCAAATCAATCCAGAAGGATTTTTTCCGGGGCGGTTATCAAAGTGTATGCACTAAGGTGCATGCTTCCATGTTGGGTGGCGTAACTGCATTGGAAACCACTTGCACGATCACGCAAAACGGACGACATGTATTGTCTCAGGCACTCGTCGCGGCACTAAATGAGGGCAAGGCTTATGTGCTGTCCTATGCCGGGCAGGCGCAGGCGTTTGTTGAAAGCCAGGATGAAATACAGTCGGTGCGAAACAGTTTGAAACTATGATGCCTTCAACGTAATACCCCAAAGGGGTTAACCCTAAAGTTTAGTCCATAAAAAAGCCCTGAATATTCAGGGCTTTTTGGCTTGGGCTGTCAACGCACTGTCAACCCCGCAACCAAGAATCAACAGTCGCTGCACCGTATTGTTCTTTCCAGGCTTTCAGGCCGCGGTGATTGCCGCCCTTGGTCTCGATCAACTCACCGGTGTGGGGGTTCTGGTAAACCTTCACCACGCGCGCACGACGGGTCTTGGTAGGCTTGGTCGACTGCAGGCTTGCCTTGGACGGGTTCGGGTCGAGGATCGCGACGATGTCGCGCAGGTTCTTGCCGTAGGTTTTCATCAGTCCCTGGAGCTTTTCCTCGAATTCGATTTCCTTCTTGAGCCCGGCATCGTTCTTCAGTGATTCCAGCTGCTTGAGCTGTTCTTGAAGGGCCTTTTCGGCTGCACGAAATTCAGCGAGTCTGGACAAAATGATTACTCCAATCAAAATATTTGGCTGATACCAACCGCAAACAAAGCTATAAGCCAAGCGCCTTGAAGCGACTCGGTGTTAATGACTCTCTCCTGTTATGTGGCACAGGTAGAAAAATTGTAGTAGTTAATCCGGAAAGTGTAAATCGTAACTTTTTCGTTATGTAACAACAGCAAACGTTTTATCAATGGGCAGGTCGTCGTCAATAGATCGACGGCAGTTAACTGCCATTAGTGCCGGTCAACGCCTCAGCGAATGCCTGCCCGCTAATGGGGCGACCAAATAGATAACCCTGCAGAAAGTTCACCCCATTTGTGCTCAGGTAGTCGCGTTGATCGACGGTTTCGACGCCCTCGGCCACCCTGTCCAAGTCCAACTTGCCCGACAGTTCGATGATGCTATCAAGGAGGTGGCGCGACAGGGCGTCGGCACCGATCATCGCGAGCAAGCTTTGCTCCCACAGGTTCAATGCCAGGCTCCCCCAGGTTTGATGCCGGGCTCATGACTGCCGGGCCAGTTCGATAAACGCCAGGGTGGCGGGCGAGGCCGGGCGGCTGTCCAATACCGCCAGGCCGATCTGGCGCGGCACCCGGGGCGACAAGGGCCTGGTGACGTAACCAGGGTTCTTGTCATCTGGCAATGACCCTTCGGACACCACGCTTACCGCCTCGCCACGCCTGACAACATCCAGGGTGCTGAGCAATTGCGAGCAACGCAAACGCACGTTCGGTGTCAGCCGGGCGGCATTGAACAGGCGCGTGACCAGCTCCGACGATCCCGCCTCGGTGAGCACGAAGGGGTCGTTGCACAGGTCCGCAAGGCTTAGGCTGGCCTGGGCGGCGAGGGGGTGTGCGGTGGGCAGCAGGGCGACCATCTGATCTTCCATGAGCATGTACGTATCGAAACGCTCCTCGGGCAGCACCACGAAACCGACATCGATCCGCCGTTCGTCCAACCATTGGACCACCTGCCTGTCGGGCCCTTCATCGATGTGCACTTCGATGCCGGGGTGCAAGGCTCGATAGCGCCGCAGGATCCCGGGCAGCAGTTTCATCGATGACGTCGGCCCGAACGAGCCGATGCGCAACGTGCCCCGGCGCATGCCCCGGGCATCGGCGGCTTCCTGGCGCAAGGTGTTCGCCAGCCCGAGCATGGCCCGGGCCCGCAGCAGCAATTGCTGGCCAATATCGCTGAGCTCCACCACCGACTGATGCCGCCTGAGCAATTCCACGCCCAGCTCTTGTTCCAGGGATTTGATGGCGTGGGACACCGCGGATTGACCAATACCCAAGCGCGTGGCCGCAGCGGTGAAACCACGCAGCTCGGCGACCAGGGAGAAGATTTCGAGTTGGGTGAGGGTCATGAGGGATTGCTCATTTTACGATGATCGGACATGAGCCGAACAATACGGCATCCCAACCGTACACGGAACCGTGGCCCAGGCGCTTTTCCGTGGCGAGGGAACTTGCTCCCGCTGGACTGTGTAGGAGCTGGCGAAGCCTGCGATCTTTTGATCTTTCGCTTGGGATTCAAGTGTCTGGGGAAAGATCGCAGCCTCGTTGCACTCGATAGCTCCTACAGGGCCCAGCGGGAGCAAGCTCCCTCGCCACAGGTCATTCGTCTCATTTCAATGTGGTGAAACCATGAAAACCCTCGAACAAGCCGTCCCAACCCCGTCGGACCTGCCGGTCTACCTGAAGCTCGCCATGGTCACCATGATCTGGGGCGGAACCTTCGTGTCCGGCCGGATCCTTTCCAATGCCCTGGCACCGATGTTTGCCGCCAGCCTGCGTTTCCTGCTGGCTAGCATCGCGCTGCTGGTGTTTCTCGCGTTGGCCGGGATTCCGCTGGTCCGGCCCAGTGTGAAGCAAGGGCTGCAGCTGGCTGCGCTGGGGTTCTTCGGGATCTTTTTCTATAACCTGTGTTTCTTCTATGGGTTGCAATACATCAATGCATCCCGGGCTTCGCTGATCGTGGCGTTGAATCCGGCGGTGATCGGGCTGGCGTCCTGGTGGCTGTTCAAGGAACGGCTGGGCCGCTTGAAAGTGGCGGGCATCGTGCTGTGCATCGGCGGGGCGGGATTGGTGATCGTCAGTCGTGATCCGTCCTTGTTACAAGGCGCGGCGCAGGCCTGGATCGGCGACCTGCTGATTTTTGGCTGTGTGCTGGGCTGGGGGATCTATTCGCTGTTTTCGAAAAAACTCAACGAATGCCTCGGCCCCTTGCAGACCGTGACCTGGTCGATTCTGCTGGGCACGCTGATGTTGTGGCTGGCCTGCGCGGCGGCGGGGGAGATTCGTCTCCAAGCCCTGGGCGGGCTGGACGTTAAGCAATGGCTGAGCCTGTTGTACCTCGGCGTGCTGGGCTCGGCCCTGGCTTATATCGCCTGGTACGACGGCATTCGTCGGATCGGCGCGACCCGCTCCGGCGTGTTCATCGCGCTCAATCCGCTGACGGCGGTGCTGCTGGGCGCGCTGTTGCTGGACGAACGGCTCACGGCGTTGATGTGCGTCGGTGGGGCCGTGATCCTGCTGGGCATCTTCCTGTGCAACAAACCCCTTGCGCGGTCGAAGGAAAAGGCGATTTGATACAGGAGGCGGACAAATTCGGTTACGCTGTGTAGAATTGATTTACGCATATAAGAATAACGTCTTCTGGCAGCAGAAGCCTCGCCCGCAAGAGCCTTGGGTCGACAATGAAGATACTTGGGTTTCAACTGATCTACGGCGATTTCCTCGCCCGCAGCGTTCGTGGCATTTCCTGCGCGCCGCCCCGTGCCCTCAGCACTGCCTGCAACTAACGTTTTTTTTGTTAATTGACCCGCATGATGAGGCGCCGACATGGCAGATCTATACGAAAACCCCATGGGCCTGATGGGCTTCGAATTCATTGAGTTCGCATCCCCGACCCCCAACACCCTGGAGCCGATCTTCGAGATCATGGGCTTCACCAAGGTGGCCACCCACCGGTCCAAGAACGTGCACCTGTATCGCCAGGGCGCGATCAACCTGATCCTCAACAACGAACCCCACAGCGTCGCTTCGTACTTCGCTGCCGAGCACGGCCCGTCGGTGTGCGGCATGGCGTTCCGGGTCAAGGATTCGCAGCTGGCCTACAAGCGCGCCCTGGAACTCGGCGCCCAGCCGATCCACATCGAGACCGGCCCGATGGAGCTGAACCTGCCGGCCATCAAGGGCATCGGCGGCGCGCCGCTGTACCTGATCGACCGTTTTGGCGAAGGCAGCTCGATCTATGACATCGACTTCGTGTTCATCGAGGGCGTTGATCGCAACCCGGTGGGGGCGGGCCTGAAGATCATCGACCACCTGACCCACAACGTTTACCGCGGGCGCATGGCCTACTGGGCCGGTTTCTACGAGAAATTGTTCAACTTCCGTGAGATCCGCTACTTCGACATCAAGGGCGAATACACCGGCCTGACCTCCAAGGCCATGACCGCGCCGGATGGCATGATCCGCATCCCGTTGAACGAAGAATCGTCCAAGGGCGCCGGGCAGATCGAAGAGTTCCTGATGCAGTTCAACGGCGAAGGCATACAGCACGTGGCCTTCCTCACCGATGACCTGATCAAGACCTGGGACCAGTTGAAAAGCATCGGCATGCGCTTCATGACCGCGCCGCCGGACACTTACTACGAAATGCTCGAAGGCCGCCTGCCGAACCACGGCGAACCGGTGGATGAACTGCAATCGCGAGGCATCCTGCTGGACGGTGCTTCCGAGCAGGGTGATAAGCGCCTGCTGCTGCAGATCTTCTCGGAAACCCTGATGGGGCCGGTGTTCTTCGAGTTCATCCAGCGCAAGGGCGACGATGGTTTTGGCGAAGGCAACTTCAAGGCGCTGTTCGAGTCGATCGAGCGTGATCAGGTGCGTCGTGGCGTGCTCGCGACCGAGTAAGGCCTGACCCATGAAAAAAAGCCCGCCCGGCAGTGATGCTAGGCGGGTTTTTTATTGCCCGTACCCATACAAAGTACATCTGTGGGAGCGAGCCTGCTCGCGATGACGGCGGCACATTCAACATGGATGCAAACTGGCCCACCGCTATCGCGAGCAGGCTCGCTCCCACAGGGTTTGGCGGTGACGTCAAGTTCGGCGCCGCTGCCGTACCAAGTGCTTGAATCCTTCGAACACCAGTACCGCCACCGCCATCCAAATGGGGATATAGGTCAGCCATTCCTCGGCCTTGATGCTTTCCCCCAGCAGCAGCGCAACCCCCAGCAGCAACACCGGTTCCACATAGCTCAACAAGCCGAACAGGCTGAATGGCAGCAGACGGCTGGCGACGATGTAGGACACCAGCGCCGAAGCACTGATGACACCCAGAATCGGGATCAGCAGCGACAGCCACGGGTACTGATCGAAGACGCCGAAGCCCTGTTCACCGCTCTGCACGAACCAGAGTGCCAATGGCAGCATCAATGTCATGTCCAGCCAGAGCCCGCCGAGGTTGTCGGTCTTGATGCGTTTGCGCAGGATGAAATAGATCGGATAGCCGATCACCACCAGCAAGGTTGCCCAGGAAAACCCACCCACTTGGTACAACTCGTTGAACACGCCGAGGGTGGCGAAGAACACCGCGACTTTCTGCAGATAGGAAAGGCGCTCGCCATAGACGAGCCGCCCGGTCAGGACCATCGACAGCGGCAACAGGAAGTACCCCAGCGATACGTCCAGGCTGTAGCCGTTGAGCGGCGCCCACATGAACAGCCACAGTTGTGCGCCCATCAAGGCCGATGACGCTATCGCGCCCAGCAGCAAGCGCGGTGTGGTGATCAAGCGTGCAACAAGATCCGAAACGAGCTTCCATTCACGGGAAATCAACATGAACGCGGTCATGCACGGCATCGTCAGCAACATCCGCCAACCGAAAATCTCCAGGCCGGTCAGTGGCGTGAGCAACGAGGTGTAGTAATACATGACGGCGAACAGCACAGAGGCCGAGACCGATAGAGCGATGCCTTTGGACACTGAGGCCTCTTATTATGGGGGCTGGAAAACCGATGGTGAGGGTACATGTGGCGAGGGAGCTTGCTCCCGCTGGGTCGCGCAGCGGCCCCCGGAAAAGAGCGGCCGCTGCGCCCGCCAGCGGGTGCAGGCGCCCGGCCCACCCGGTCCGGGCAGGGTTAG
>NZ_JABAEE010000009.1:0-112679 GCF_023701885.1 Pseudomonas sp. CG7
TGTTTTTTACTGATACGGCGACCCCCTCGTTCTTCAGTTGCCTCTTCGGCGGCAGCGGCCGATGTGTATAAGACACAGCGCCGCGCCCCCTTCCCTATCGATATTTATCGCCCGCCGAGCTTTAGCATCGAACCGCCAAGGCACCTTGATGGGCGCCCCACTAAAACTTCGAATGGATTCGAATATGTTCAATCCTACCGTCGGCCCGATTGTCGGGCACACGACCACGGACCATGCCCGGATATTCCTGCGCGGCGATCATGGCAACAGCCAGGTATTTGCCGGCATCCGCCACCGACGCCGAGGGGATACAAGCTGGTCGATGGGGCAATTTGTCCAACTGAAGGCCTACCGCGACATGTCCGATGTCATCGTGTTGAAAGGCCTTCAACCCGACACCGCCTACGAATACCAGGCCGGCTGGTTCAGCCCCCTGAGCCCGACCCATACCGTGGAAACTATCCAGGAGCTGCCCTTGCAATGGCCCAGGAACACCTATTGCTTGCGCACGCCGACCGATAAAACCGATGCGCCGCGGGCTTATATCGTGGGCTCGTGTCGCTACTTGCGGATCGTCGCCAACACCCCGCTGCTACCCGCCCTTGGGGATCGCACCTTCGCCGGCATCAATCGCGTCGTCGAACAAGCCGACCCGCCGATCAGCGCGGTATTGATGACCGGCGACCAGGTTTACCTCGATGACTTGAATGTCATCGGCCCGGACCGAGCCTATAAAAACATCCTCTTCAGATACCGAACGGTATTTGCGCAGCCGCAGATCAGCAAGCTGATGGCTGGCACCCCGACCTACATGATCCTCGACGACCATGAAATCGAAGACAACTGGCCCGCCAGGAGAACCGCCCAGGACGACCTCCTGTATGCCAATGCCATGAGCGCTTATCGGCTTTACCAGGCCAGCCACGGGCCCGTCCATGAACTGTCGGGCGACGGAACATTGAACAAGGCGTTGACCCGCTACTGGTACACCTTTGCCCACGGGGATATCCATTGGTTCGTTACCGACAGCCGGACGCAACGCAACCTGTCGGCGGACGACCGGCGCATCCTCGACCATGAACAGGAACAGGCCCTGCTTGAATGGCTCGTCAACAGCCCCGCCCGGGTCAAGCTCGTCGTCACCAGTGTGATGTTTTTCCCAGACAGCAAGCGCAATGACGGCGATGCCTGGCAGGCGTTTCCGGCACAACGGCTGCGACTGCTGGACAGCATCCGCCGTCAGCGGATCAAAAACGTAGTGTTCATTTCGGGTGACGTCCACGGTTCCATGACCAGCCGGCTGCGGCACAGCGAGGATCCTGATTTCGAGGTCAACACCGTCGTTTCCTCGCCGTTCTACAACAGCAAACTGCTGCCTTTTGCAAAAGCCGCGGATTTTATTTTCCACCGGCCCATGGCCCGCACGGACAGCGGTGAGTACCGCTATGAACTGACCAGCGAAGTGGTGAGCCAGGACAACTTCGCCCGCCTGCAGGTCACGGCGCAGAGCCTCCAAGTCACCTTCCACGACCGTGACGGCAGGCCCTTGCAGACGGTCGATATCCCGCTGCGATGAACCTCCATGCCCTCTGATCGGCTGGCGACTGGAGAAATCCCATTGTCGGCCGATATAAGGTTTATAGCACTTGGCCTTCATCTCTCTTGTCAGCCAGTGCCGCAATGATGCAACCTTGCGCCAATCCGTAATAACGAGGGCGTCAGCCCGGCGCGATCAGCATTTTCGAAGCGAGTTTCCCCATGAAAAGCCAACCCGATGCCGCCAGCCGTATGGCGGCCGAGGTAGTGACGCAGTTACCGGTGCCCGCGCGGCTCGGTATGCTGCGTTTCGAACGGCTGAATGAAGCTAGCTGGGCGCTGTTGTTCCTCGATCCCAATTGCGAGCGACACTTTGGCCTGCCGGCGGTAGAGCTGTGCTCGCTGGTCAGTTCGCCCTATGCCAGCCTGATGGAACCCGAAGCGCGCTATCAACTGCATGACGCCATCCAGCAGCAACTGGCCCAGGCCGCGCATTACCAGATTCGCTACACGCTCCACACCGCCAAGGGGCCGATGAATGTGCTGGAGACGGGCGAAGCCTATAAACAGCACAATCGCCATCTGCTGCGCGGCTACCTGCTGGTGGTGGACGATTTGCTGCAAAGCGAACCCTCCATGCCGGCCCTGGACCTGGAAACCCAGAACTCGCGCCTGCAGATCGCCCTGGAACTGAACCAGCGCGCCCAGCAAGAGCAGCTCCAGCATCTGGACCGCGTACGTGCCCAACAGGACCTGATCCTGCTACTGACCCGCCAACGCTACAGCGCCAACAATTCCCTGCTCGAAGCGGCCGAACTCATCACCCGCAGCGCCTGCGACATCTACCAGATCGATTGCGCCAGTATCTGGAACCTCGACGATGGCAAGCTGGTGCCGATTTCCGCCTATAACCGCGCGTCCCAGGAATATTTCCTGCCAGCGGTGATCGCCGCCAACGAGTTTCCCGACTACATGGAGGCGCTGCAGACCTGCCGCGCCATCGACGCCCACAATGCGATGCGCGACCCGCGTACCCGGGAAATGGCCGGGAACCTGCGCGCTCGCGACGTCAACGACATTCTCGACGCCAGCGTGCGTATCGACGGCCAAGTGGTGGGCGTGCTGTGCCTGGAACAAGTGGGCGCCACCCGCGCCTGGCAGTCGGATGAGATCGCCTTTGCCGGCGAGCTGGCGGACCAGTTCGCCCAAGTCATCAACAACCACAACCGACGCACCGCCACCAGCGCCCTGCACCTGTTCCAGCGGGCCGTGGAGCAGAGCGCCAACGCGTTCCTGCTGGTCAATTGCGACGGCGTGGTGGAGTACGTCAACCCAAGCTTCACCGCGATCACCCAGTACACCACCGAGGAAGTCCACGGCCAGCGCCTCTCGGAACTGCCGGCCCTGGAAAACCTCAGCGAACTGCTGTTCGATGCGCCCTCGGCGCTGGCCCAGAGCAATAGCTGGCAGGGCGAGTTCAAGAGCCGTCGCAAGAACCTGGAACCCTACTGGGGCCAGTTGTCGATTTCCAAGGTCTACGGCGACAACCGCGAGTTGACCCACTATATCGGCATCTACGAAGACATCACCCAGACCAAGCTGGCCCAGCAGCGCATCGAGCGCCTGGCCTACACCGACAACCTGACCAACCTGGGCAACCGCCCAGCGTTCATCCGCAACCTCGATGAACGCTTCGCCCGGGACAGTGACTCGCCCATCAGCCTGCTGCTGGTGGACATCGACAACTTCAAGCGCATCAACGACAGTCTCGGCCACCAGACCGGCGACAAACTGTTGATCAGCCTGGCCCGGCGCCTGCGCAACAGCTTGAGCCCCAGTGGCAGCCTGGCGCGCTTCGCCAGTAACGAATTCGCGGTGCTGCTGGACGACACCGATCTGGAGGCCGGGCAGCAGATCGCCAGCCAGTTGCTGATGACCCTCGACAAACCGATGTTCGTCGACAACCAGTTGATCAGCGTGACCGGCTCCGTGGGCCTCGCCTGCGCGCCGCTGCACGGTCGCGACCCGCAGACGCTGATGCGCAACGCCGGCCTCGCCCTGCACAAGGCCAAGGCCAACGGCAAGCACCAGGTCCAAGTGTTCACCGAAGCACTGAATGCCGAGGCCAGCTACAAGCTGTTCGTGGAAAACAACCTGCGACGCGCCTTGCCCCAGAACGAACTGGACGTGTTCTACCAGCCCAAGCTGTGCCTGCGCAGCGGCCGCCTGCTGGGCATGGAAGCGCTGCTGCGCTGGAACCATCCGGAAAAGGGCATGATCCGCCCGGACCAGTTCATCAGCGTGGCCGAAGAAACCGGCCTGATCATCCCCATTGGCAAATGGCTCGCCCGCCAGGCCTGCCGGATGAGCAAACAGCTGACCGCCGCCGGCCTGGGTAATCTGCAAGTGGCGATCAACTTGTCACCCAAGCAGTTCTCCGACCCGGACCTGGTCGCCTCCATCGCCAGCATCCTCAAGGAGGATCAACTGCCGGCTCGGCTGCTGGAACTGGAGCTGACCGAAGGCCTGCTGCTGGAAGCCACCGAAGACACCCACTTGCAGCTCGACCAGCTCAAGCGCCTGGGCCTGACCCTGGCCATGGACGACTTCGGCACCGGTTATTCGTCCCTCAGCTACCTGAAGAAATTCCCGATCGACATCATCAAGATCGATCGCAGCTTCATCCATGAGATCCCCGACAACCAGGACGACATGGAAATCACCTCGGCGGTGATCGCCATGGCCCACAACCTGAAACTCAAGGTCGTGGCCGAAGGCATCGAAACCGCCCAGCAACTGAAGTTCCTGCGGCGTCATCGTTGCGACGTCGGCCAGGGCTACCTGTTCGACCGGCCAATCCCTGGCGCGGAGCTGATCGAAAAGCTCAAGCGCTACCCGCGCGGGCCTCTGGTCTGACAGCTGCGTATAGCTTGCGGCGGCTTTTCTGAGGCACACTGACGGTCTATTTCGCTCAACTCCATCTGACTGAGAGGACTGATCATGGTCTTGCGCTCGGAAATCCTGGTGAATAAAAACGTGCTTCCTACTCCTGATCAAGCTCTGCCTGGCCGTGAAACCCCGATGACCGTGCCGGAAAAACACTTCGTCCACGACGCGCCCCTGCTGGGCCCGTTTGCCATGGACGTGGACTTCGCGATCTTCGGCCTCGGTTGCTTCTGGGGCGCAGAGCGCAAGTTCTGGCAGCGTGAAGGCGTGGTCAGTACCGCGGTGGGTTACGCCGGCGGTTTCACGCCGAACCCGACGTATGAAGAGGTCTGCTCGGGCCTTACCGGCCACAGCGAAGTGGTCCTGGTGGTCTACGAGCCAGCGAAAGTCAGCTACGAAGAGCTGCTGAAGATGTTCTGGGAACTGCACAACCCGACCCAGGGCATGCGCCAGGGGAACGACATCGGCACCCAGTACCGTTCGGTGATCTATGCCACGAACCCGGCTCAACTGGCAGCGGCCAGACACAGCGAGCAAGTCTTCCAGGCTGAGCTGACCAAGGCCGGCAAAGGCACCATCACCACCGAAATCGAAGAAGCGCCGACGTTCTACTTCGCCGAGGCCTATCACCAGCAGTACCTGGCGAAGAACCCTGAAGGCTATTGCGGGATCGGCGGCACCGGCGTGACCTGCCCGATCTGACTACAAGCTTCGCGAGCAGGCTCGCTCCCACAGGTCCAGCGGCATACCCAAAGGTTGCATGCACACCAGGGCCAATGTGGGAGCGAGCCTGCTCGCGATAGCGGTGGGTCTGGAGCGGTAATGCTGAATGTGCCGCCGCCATCGCGAGCAAGCTCGCTCCCACAGGGTTCGGGGCGAACAGAAATACTGGGCACACCTCAGAACCCGTGTGTGGGAGCGAGCTTGCTCGCGATGGCGCCCTTCCAGACACCATCAAACCATCAGCTCTCAGCGATCAACCAATCCATCTGCCACCCACCTTGGGTCTGCCCGAGCTTTTTCGACAGCCACGGCAGCAGCTCACGCAACTCTTCTTCCAGTCCCCACGGCGGGTTGGCAATCGCCAGGCCGGAACCGTTCAGGCTGTTGGGCGTCGCCAGCGGGTGCACCAACAGTTCCACCCGCAACAGCTTCGGCGCGCCCGTGCCAGCCAGGTCCTGGTAGAAGCGGCGTAACATCCGCTGGTCCTTCACCGGGTACCAGATGGCCGCCACCGTCTGGCGCATCCGGCCAATCGCCTCCTTGAGCGAGGCGGCACAGCGCTGCATTTCGTCAAGCTGTTCGAAGGGCGGATCGATCAGCATCAGCGCACGTTTTTCCGCCACCGGCAGCAACGCCCGCGGCACATGCCAGCCTTCACCCAGGTGCACCGCCACGCGACGGTCGCCTTTCATGTTGTCCTTGAGCAACACGCCGTCTTCCGGGTGTTTCTCATTAAGCAGCACACGGTCCTGCGGACGGGTCAGGCGCCGCGCCAGTTCCGGCGAGCCCGGGTAGTAGCGCAATTGCCCGTCCGGGTTCATCTCGTGCAGCACTTGCATGTAGTCGGCAGTCAACGGCGGCAGGTCGCCCTCGCCCCACAACCGCGCGATGCCTTCCAAGTACTCACCGGTACGATTGGCCTGGTCGCCCTGCAAGTCATACAGCCCGATGCCCGCGTGGGTATCGAGGTAGGCGAAGGGCTGTTCCTTGCGCGACATCAGCGCGATGAGGCGGGTCAAGGTCAGGTGTTTGAACACGTCGGCGTGATTGCCGGCGTGGAAGGCGTGGCGATAGTTCATGGCGGCTCCTGCGAAGGGCGACGAGTTTACCTTGAAGCGCGTCGAACGTCAGGGGTTGGCAGCCCGGCGGACACGCCACGATCAGCAAGCTCGCGCAGCAAGTACGCCTGCAAGGGCGCCTTGGGCGCGGCAAGCGGCTTCGATCGCTCAAGAAAGTGGGCAATCTTGCACCGCAGGATGCGCTGGTCGACCCGCTCACACAGAGACGGATGCTCTTCGCCCAGCCATGTAAGCAAGTTATCCACCAGGCAATCCATCGGCCCCTCGGCCATGGTCTCCAGCAGCGCCACCGGTACTTCCCACCAAGGAAAAATCCGGGCCGGCCGCTGGACATCTCCCACGAACTCAAGGGACTGACCGTTGATCAAGCAACGATTGATCACCGGCAAGAGCTGCCCGGCGTCCACCGCCGTCGAATGCAGGATCGGCCCCATGAAGCGCCCATCCCAAAAGCGCAGGAAAACCGCCTTGCCACCCGGCAGCAACACCTGGGTGAGCCCACGTAGATGCTCGGCAAGGTCTTCTTGGCCGGCACGCGACACCGCCAGCCACCCCCAATCGAGTGAGTCGGTGGCTGCTATCCAATCAAGGAACTCACTGTCTGCGCGAACAAGCCCCACATAAGGCATGACCGCTTCCCACCCGGCGTACGGCGTGTCGGCCCAGATCGGCGTGGGCGTCGTGGCCATCGAGCGCCGCCAGGCCGATAACGCCCCGGCGCTGCTGGCGTTGCTGAAAATGGCGAACAGTTGCTCGGACGCCTGCAACGGATGGTGCTCAAGCCATGCTCGGGGAGATGGGTCGCCGTTCATGCACGCCTCCGGCCATTGACAGGTTTATGAATAACCGGCGGCACTGCGCAGACGCCGTTTCTACAACGTTCACATTCCTCACAGAATGGCGCCGAGCCTTGGAAACTGAGGACTTGCGCCACGGAAAGCCGAGGCGCCGCCGCTGGGACCGGTTTCCCGGCGCCGCCCGGCGAACCCGCTGCCGCGTCCATCACCGCCATCGGCGCCCCACCGACCTCGATCGGCACACTGCTGAAAATCCCACCGGCACCGATGTTGATCCAATGGCCGCCAGCCTGGAGGGTCACACTCGCGCCACCGTCCAAAACCACTTGCTGGCCGGCGCTGACATGCAACTGCTGACCGGCATTCAAGACCTGGCTGGTCACACGAATATGCCGCTCGCCACTCACCACCAAGTGATCGTCCTGGCGGACTTCAGCGTGGCGCCTACCGTGGGTGACGCGCTGCTCATCGGCCTTGAGCTCGTGCCGCGCCGTGCCGGTGACAACGATGCTACGCTCGTGATCGACCTGCACGTGCTGGTCGTGCAACACATGCTGGGTCCAGTTTCGCTGGGCCCGCAGGTAGATCTCCTCGGCCCCCTTGCGGTCCTCGATGCGCAGTTCGTTATAGCCTTCGCCACCAGGGCTGCTCTGGCTGCGCCAGATACTGCGGGTCTTGTCCGCCGGCAGTTCCAGCGGCACCGGGTTGGCGCCATTGGGCAGGCAACCGACCACCAACGGCTTGTCCACGTCGCCATCGATGAACCCCACCAGCACTTCCATGCCGACCCGGGGAATCATCACCGCACCGTAGCGATCATGGGCCCAACCCGCGGCCACTCGCAGCCAGCAACTGGAATGCTCATCGCGCTGGCCGTGACGATCCCAGACCAGTTGCACCTTGACCCGCCCGAATTCATCGCAATGGATCTCGCTGCCCTGCGGCCCGGTCACCACCGCTGATTGATAGCCGTGGGCATGGGGCTTTTCGTGCTGCAAGGACGGCCGAAAGCACACGTCCCATGGCGTGGCGAGGAAGGTATTTCTATAACCATGGAATTCATCCGGACTGGAGGAGACTGTTTCTTCCAGCACCTGGGGTTGACGGCCATGATGGTTGATCTGGGTCAGGAGCCACAGATCGTTCCACTGTTCCCGGGGATGGTCCTTGATGCGCATGAAATGCCCACTGACGAAGGCGCTGTCATCGCTGTCGCCCTGTGCCACGCGATAATCGGCGCCGTGACGCTCAAGGGCGCGTCGGGTCAGGTGCTTGCCATCGTCACGGTCGCAGAACCCACCGGGGTAGCGATAGTCCTCAAGGACAGGACGTTGCCGATTGTAGAGCTCGGCTTGCAATGTCACGCCAGGCTTGCGGAAGTCGTAGTCGCGCAACGTCACGGCCGTGGTATGGGTCTGGATTCGCACCGCCAAGCGCTTGATGGCCGGCGCGTCGGCAGCCATGCCGCTGTCGGGAAGGTACAGCGTCGATTCGGGCAGGCAAGGAAACACGGTCTGGTCATCACCGAACACCAGCAGATGACCGTCAGGGCGGTGGCGAAAATGGTAGTGGATACCGACTTCAGCGCAGATCCGCTCAATGAACGCCAGGTCGCTTTCACCGTACTGCACACAGTATTCACGCTCGGGGTATTGCCCTGCGAGGGTGAATTCGTAGGCACCCGCCAGGATCCCGTGATCCTTCAAGACCTGGGCGACGATAGCGGGCACGCTCAAGTGCTGGAAGATCCGCTGGTTGATACGATGGCGCAAGTAGGCCAGGCGCGGCACCAAGGTGACTTGGTAGCGAGTCAGGCGCTTGCCCGAGTCGCCTTGGGCGACGCTATAGAGCTGACCGTGTATGCCACCGTCCCGGTCGTCGAACCCCAGGAATGCCTGACGGTGCAGAAGCTCTTCCAGTGCCAGGTCGGACCGTTCGCTGACCAGTTCCAGGTCAAAGCGATAGGGCTGGCTGATGGCTTCCGTACCCTTGAATTCGAGCACCTTGAGCGCGCTCGGCGGGTTGTCGAGCGTCAGCGTGAATCGCGGCGGGAACATCCTATGTGCCTCTGCTGAATGGAGGCGGATGATTCTGCACGAGCACCAGGGACGTGTATTGGAGGCGCAAAAAAACAGATTTGCCCTACATCCAAGAAGCTAAAAGCTGCTAAGCGTGATGCATTTTCCGATAGACATTCGAAGCATCACGACCAACCGCTACCGTCCTACAAACGAATCAGCAGTTTCTTGCAACGTGCTCGATCTCTGGCCAACAGTGGGCGTGATAACGTGCGCCGGTCGCAAAAAAGCAAAGGACGCAGGACATGACGACACGCTACGCAAAAATCGCAATGACCCTGGCACTCGCTGCATTCGCCTTCCTGACGGTGTTCAACAACCTCACGGACTACCGCTCCAATTTCAATTTCGTCCAGCATGTACTGAGCATGGACACCACCTTCCCCGACAATGCCGCCCGGTATCGCGCCCTCGATAAACCGTGGATGTGGCACGGCGCCTATTGGCTGATCATCTTCGGCGAGGCATTGACGGCGGGGCTGCTGGGCTACGGCGCAGTGAAACTGTGGCAGGCACGCCGGGCCGAGGCCGAGGTATTTGCCCGCGCCAAACGATGGGCCGTGGCCGGCTTGACGGTCGGTTTCTTCGTCTGGTTCTTTGGTTTCATGGTGGTCGGCGGCGAATGGTTCCTGATGTGGCAATCAGAAATCTGGAATGGCCAGGACGCTGCGTTCAGGTTCTACATGGCGATCCTGGGCGTGTTGATCTTTCTCAACCAGCCTGATGCCGAGATGAAGTGATATCCGTGGCGAGGGAGCTTGCTCCCGCTGGACTGCGTAGCAGTCCCTTTTTGTGAGCGCTTCGCACTCAAGCGGGAGCAAGCTCCCTCGCCACATTGGATCACCTGCGGGCTCAAGGCCGCGCAGAAAGTCTTACTGGTTCAGGCGGAAATCTTTCTCGGCTGCTTCGAAGCGCTGCACCATACCGGTGGTAGGCGCGCCCATCTTGCTGACGAAATAGATAGCCAGGCTGGCGAAGATGAAGCCTGGGATGATTTCGTACAGACCCAGCAGCTCGAAATGCTTCCAGACAACGACGGTGATCGCGCCGACCAGGATACCGGCCAGGGCGCCGTTGCGAGTCATGTTCTTCCAGATCACGGAGATGAGGACCACCGGACCGAAGGCGGCACCGAAGCCGGCCCAGGCGTAGCTCACCAGGCCCAGTACACGGTTTTCCGGGTTGGCGGCCAGGGCAATGGCAACCAAGGCCACCAGCAGCACCATGGCGCGACCGACCCAGACCAGTTCCAGCTGGGAAGCGCTCTTGCGCAGGAAGGTCTTGTAGAAGTCTTCGGTCAGGGCACTGGAGCACACCAGCAACTGGCAGCTCAGGGTACTCATCACCGCCGCCAGAATCGCCGACAGCAACACGCCGGCAACCCAAGGGTTGAACAGCAACTTCGCCAGCTCGATGAACACGCGCTCAGGGTTTTCGGTCACGGGACCGGCCACTTCAGGGTGCGCCGAGAAGTAGGCGATACCGAAGAAGCCGACCGCCACGGTGCCGCCCAGGCACAGGATCATCCAGGTCATGGAGATGCGACGGGCATTGGCGATCGACTTGACCGAATCCGCAGCCATGAAGCGCGCCAGGATGTGCGGTTGGCCGAAGTAACCCAGGCCCCAGCCCATCAGCGAGATGATGCCGATGAAGGTGGTGTTCTTCAGCATGTCGAAGGACGAAGGATCTTTCGCTTCGATCGCCAGGAACGTGGTGTCCACGCCACCGGTGGCCAACAGTACGATAATCGGCGTGAGGATCAGCGCGAAGAGCATCAGGGTGGCTTGTACGGTGTCGGTCCAGCTCACCGCCAGGAAACCACCGACGAAGGTGTAGGCGATGGTCGCGGCAGCACCGGCCCACAGCGCGGTCTCGTAGGACATGCCGAAGGTGCTTTCGAACAGACGGGCGCCGGCCACGATGCCGGAAGCGCAGTAGATGGTGAAGAACACCAGGATCACCACCGCCGAGATGATCCGCAGCAGGCCGCTCGTGTCTTCGAAACGGCTGGAGAAGTAATCCGGCAGCGTCAGGGCGTCACCGTTGTGCTCGGTCTGCACCCGCAGGCGGCCGGCTACGAACAACCAGTTCAGGTAGGCACCGACGATCAGGCCGATGGCGATCCAGCTTTCCGACAGGCCGGACATGTAGATGGCACCCGGCAAACCCATCAACAGCCAGCCGCTCATGTCGGAGGCACCGGCGGACAACGCCGTGACCACGCTGCCGAGGCTGCGACCGCCCAGAATGTAATCGGAAAGGTTATTGGTGGAGCGGTAAGCCATCAGACCGATCAGGACCATGGCTGCGATGTAGATCACGAAAGTGATCAAGGTGGGATTACTAACACTCATGAGTTACGCCCTGGCTTTGTTTTTATGATGCGGTGGCAGTTGAAAGCGTCGACAACGCTGAAGTTGTAGCAACGATTTGCAGTCCCGCGAATTTATGACTGATGTTTCCCCAGGAAAGCCATCAGCCGATGCCCCTCGGCTTGGAACCGGTTGCACCTTGGCCGCGAATGCTATTCAACAAATCAAATAAGGTGCAACCAGTTTCGCTCGAATAAGTTGCACCTGATCGGTTTTGTTGCAAAATCGCTGTTTTTTGCTCCCTTTTAGTGCAGTAAACGGCCCTTCTCTAGAAGCCAAAGCACTAAGGCGGTGCAGGAATGGCGGGGCAGTATTTACTTCCAGATGAGCTGCCGGTCATTTCGAGAAAAAAAGGGTTGCACCCGGTTGCACCTCAATCAGCGCGCAGCTAATCTTGCCGCCAGCTGATGCCACGCCACACGTGGTAAACATGAGGATAAAAATATGGCTACCACCACCCTTGGGGTCAAACTCGACGACCCGACCCGCGAACGCCTCAAGGCGGCCGCAACCTCGATTGATCGCACGCCGCACTGGCTGATCAAGCAGGCAATTTTCAATTACCTGGAAAAACTCGAGGGTGGTGCAACCCTGACCGAGCTGAACGGTTCCCCTCGTGCCGACAGCGACGACGCTGGCGATGTACAGGTCGACCACGCTCACCAATGCTTCCTCGAGTTTGCCGAGAGCATCCTGCCGCAGTCGGTCCTGCGCGCCTCCATCACCGCCGCTTACCGCCGCCCGGAGCCGGAAGTGGTGCCGATGCTGATGGAGCAGGCCCGACTGCCGGCCGAAATGGCCGAAGCCACCAATAAGCTGGCGGCGTCGATTGCTGAAAAACTGCGTAACCAGAAGAGTGCCGGCGGCCGTGCCGGTATCGTTCAGGGCCTGCTGCAGGAATTTTCCCTGTCTTCCCAGGAAGGCGTGGCGCTGATGTGCCTGGCCGAGGCGCTGCTGCGCATCCCGGACAAAGGTACCCGCGATGCCCTGATCCGCGACAAGATCAGCACCGGTAACTGGCACCCACACCTGGGCAACAGCCCGTCGCTGTTCGTCAACGCCGCCACCTGGGGCTTGTTGCTGACCGGCAAGCTGGTCGCCACCCACAATGAAGCAGGCCTGACTTCGTCCCTGAGCCGCATCATCGGCAAGAGCGGCGAGCCGATGATCCGCAAGGGCGTCGACATGGCCATGCGCTTGATGGGCGAGCAATTCGTCACCGGCGAAACCATCGCCGAAGCCCTGGCCAACGCCAGCAAGTTCGAATCCAAGGGTTTCCGCTATTCCTACGACATGCTGGGTGAAGCCGCGCTCACCGAACATGACGCTCAGAAATACCTGGCCTCGTACGAACAAGCCAGTCACTCGATCGGCAAAGCCTCCCATGGTCGTGGGATTTATGAAGGCCCGGGCATTTCCATCAAGCTCTCGGCCCTGCACCCGCGCTACAGCCGCGCCCAGTACGAGCGCGTCATGGACGAGCTGTACCCGCGCCTGCTGTCGCTGACCCTGCTGGCCAAGCAATACGACATCGGCCTGAACATCGACGCCGAAGAAGCCGACCGCCTCGAACTGTCCCTGGACCTGCTGGAGCGCCTGTGCTTCGAGCCGCAACTGACCGGCTGGAACGGCATCGGCTTCGTGATCCAGGCGTACCAGAAGCGCTGCCCGTACGTGATCGACTACGTCATCGACCTGGCCCGTCGCAGCCGCCACCGCCTGATGATTCGCCTGGTAAAAGGCGCGTACTGGGACAGCGAGATCAAGCGCGCCCAGGTCGAGGGCCTGGAAGGCTATCCGGTCTATACCCGCAAGGTGTACACCGACGTGTCCTACATCGCTTGCGCGCGCAAGCTGCTGTCGGTGCCGGAAGTCATCTACCCGCAGTTCGCCACGCACAACGCCCATACCCTGGCGGCCATTTACCACATCGCCGGTCAGAACTATTACCCGGGCCAGTATGAATTCCAGTGCCTGCACGGCATGGGTGAACCGCTGTACGAACAGGTTGTAGGCAAGGTCTCCGAAGGCAAGCTGAACCGTCCGTGCCGTGTGTACGCCCCGGTCGGCACCCACGAAACACTGCTGGCCTACCTCGTACGCCGCTTGCTGGAAAACGGCGCGAACACTTCGTTCGTCAACCGCATCGCCGACCAGTCGATTTCCATCCAGGAACTGGTCGCCGATCCAGTGGCCAGCATCGAGCAGATGGCAACCCTGGAAGGCGGTTTCGGCCTGCCGCACCCGCGCATCCCACTGCCACGCGACCTGTACGGCAGCGACCGCGCCAACTCCAGCGGCATCGACCTGGCCAACGAACATCGCCTGGCATCGCTGTCTTGCGCCCTGCTGGCGACCGCCCATAACGACTGGAAAGCCGTGCCGATGCTCGGTTGCGCCGCTAGCGAAGAAAGCCCGGCAGCGGTGCTGAACCCGTCCGATCACCGCGATGTGGTTGGCCATGTGCAGGAAGCCACGGTTGCCGACGTCGACAACGCCATTCCGTGCGCCCTCAACGCCGCACCGATCTGGCAGGCCACGCCACCGGCCGAGCGCGCTGCGATCCGCGCGCGCGCCGCCGACCTGATGGAAGGCGAAATCCAGCCGCTGATGGGCCTGCTGGCCCGCGAAGCCGGCAAGACCTTCGCCAACGCAATTGCTGAAGTACGTGAAGCCGTGGACTTCCTACGCTACTACGCAGTGCAGGCGCGCAACGATTTCACCAACGACGCCCACCGCCCATTGGGCCCGGTGGTCTGCATCAGCCCGTGGAACTTCCCGCTGGCGATTTTCAGCGGCCAGGTCGCTGCCGCTCTGGCCGCCGGCAACCCGGTTCTGGCCAAGCCCGCCGAACAGACGCCACTGGTGGCGGCCCAGGCGGTGCGCCTGATGCGCGAAGCCGGTATTCCGCAAGGCGTCCTGCAACTGCTGCCGGGTCGCGGCGAAACCGTCGGTCCCCGCCTGGTGGGTGCCGAGCGCGTCAAGGGCGTGATGTTCACCGGTTCCACCGAAGTTGCCCGCCTGCTGCAACGCAACATCGCCGGTCGCCTGGACAACCAGGGCCGGCCGATCCCGCTGATCGCCGAAACCGGCGGCCAGAACGCGATGATCGTCGATTCCTCGGCGTTGACCGAACAAGTGGTCATCGATGTGGTGTCGTCGGCCTTCGACAGCGCTGGCCAGCGTTGCTCGGCCCTGCGGGTCCTGTGCTTGCAGGAAGATTCCGCCGACCGCGTCATCGAAATGCTCAAGGGTGCCATGGCCGAATCGCGCCTCGGCAATCCTGAGCGCCTGTCCGTGGACATCGGCCCGGTGATCGACGCCGAAGCCAAGGCCGGCATCGAGAAACACATCCAGGCCATGCGCGACAAGGGTCGCGCCGTGTACCAGATGGCAATCGCCGACAGTGACGAGTGCAAGCGCGGCACCTTCGTGATGCCGACCTTGATCGAACTGGAAAGCTTCGACGAGTTGCAGCGTGAAATCTTCGGCCCGGTGCTGCACGTGGTGCGCTACAAGCGCAAGGAGCTGGATCAGTTGATCAACCAGATCAACGCTTCCGGCTATGGCCTGACCCTGGGCGTGCATACCCGCATCGACGAGACCATCGCCAAGGTCATCGACAATGTGCATGCGGGCAACGTGTACGTGAACCGCAACATTGTCGGCGCCGTGGTCGGTGTCCAGCCGTTTGGTGGCGAAGGCCTGTCGGGCACCGGCCCCAAGGCCGGTGGTCCGCTGTATCTGTACCGCCTGCTGTCGATGCGTCCTACCGATGCGATCCAGCAATCCTTCGTCCGTGGCGATGCGCTGGCGGCACCGGACCTGCGTTTGCGCGAGGCCATGGGCAAACCGCTGGCGGCGCTGCAAGCCTGGGCTGACAGCCAGAAGCTCGCCGAACTGAGCGCCCTGTGCGTGCAGTTCGCGGCTCAGTCGCAAAGCGGTATTACCCGTCAGTTGACTGGCCCGACCGGTGAACGCAACAGCTACGCCATCCTGCCGCGCGAGCACGTGCTGTGCCTGGCCGACGTGGAAGGCGACCTGCTGACGCAACTGGCGGCCGTACTGGCCGTGGGCGGCTCGGCCGTGTGGCCGGAAACCGACACCAGCAAGGCTGTGTTCGCACGTTTGCCGAAGGATATTCAGGCGCGCATCCAGCGAGTGGCGGACTGGACCAAGGACGATGTGCTGTTCGACGCGGTCCTGCATCACGGCGACTCGGATCAATTGCGCGGTGTTTGCCAGCAAGTGGCCAAGCGCGCTGGCGCCATCGTCGGTGTGCACGGGTTGTCCCAGGGCGAAACCAATATTGCCTTGGAACGCTTGGTTATCGAACGTGCGCTGAGCGTCAACACCGCTGCGGCGGGTGGCAACGCCAGCCTGATGACCATCGGCTAAATGCTGTAAGCCAGGCACCTGCAATAGGTGCTTGGCAATAGCAAGCTCGCTCCCACACTTTTTTGATTAGCGTCACCCTCGCTCCTCCATCACCCAAATCAATCATCCTGTTCAGCCTCCATCCCCACGCCTAGACTCGGCCCATTCCAAAAAAAGGTAGGCCGCCATGTCCGAGACGTTGCTCAGTTCCCGCAATCTGGCTTTCGAGCTGTACGAAGTCCTCGATGCCGAGGGCCTGACTCCGCGCGAGCGGTTTGCCGAGCACATTCGCGAAACCTTCGCCGCAGCCCTCGGCACGGCCCGCAGCATCGCCGAGAAATTTTTCGCGCCTCACAACCGCAAGCATGATGAAAACGAACCGCGCTACGAGAACGGCCAGGCGATCCTGATTCCCGAGGTGAAGCCGGCGGTGGATGCGTTTCTTGAGGCCGGCTTCCTCAACGCTGCACGCAGCTTCGAGGCCGGCGGCATGCAACTCCCTACGTTACTGTCCCAGGCGTGTTTTGCGCACTTCCAGTCGGCCAATGCCGCATCGACCTCTTACCCGTTCCTGACCATGGGCGCGGCGAACCTGATCGAAAGCTTCGGCAGCGACGAGCAGAAGCAACGCTTCCTGCAACCGATGATCGACGGCCGCTTCTTCGGCACCATGGCCCTGACCGAGCCCCATGCCGGTTCCTCGCTGTCGGATATTCGCACACGCGCAGAGCCGGCGCCTGACGGCACCTATCGACTCAAAGGCAACAAGCTCTTCATCTCCGGTGGCGATCATCCGCTGTCGGAAAACATCGTGCACATGGTCCTGGCGAAATTGCCGGATGCACCGCCGGGCGTGAAAGGCATTTCGTTGTTTATCGTGCCCAAGTTCCTGGTCAACGACGACGGCAGCCTCGGCCCGCGTAACGACGTGCTGCTGGCCGGGTTGTTCCACAAGATGGGCTGGCGCGGCACCACGTCCACGGCGCTGAACTTCGGCGACAACGGCGAATGTGTTGGTTACCTCGTCGGCAAACCGCACCACGGCCTGAGCTACATGTTCCAGATGATGAACGAGGCGCGGATCGGCGTCGGCATGGGCGCGGTGATGATGGGTTACGCCGGCTATCTCTACTCCCTCGACTATGCCCGAGAACGCCCGCAGGGCCGCGTGCCCGACAGCAAGGACCCGACCACCGCCCCGGTGGCGATCATCCAGCACGCCGACGTGCG
Source organism: Pseudomonas sp. CG7 (assembly GCF_023701885.1). NCBI lineage: Bacteria > Pseudomonadati > Pseudomonadota > Gammaproteobacteria > Pseudomonadales > Pseudomonadaceae > Pseudomonas > Pseudomonas sp. CG7. The sequence continues at coordinate 17,142 of NZ_JABAEE010000009.1, forward strand.
ACGCATGCTGCTGACCCAGAAGGCCTACGTCGAGGGTTCGTTTGACCTGGGCCTTTATGCAGCCCGGCTGTTCGACGACACCACCACCCTGGACAGCGAAGCCGAGCGACGGCGTGCCCATGAATTGCTCGACCTGCTGACCCCCATCGTCAAATCCTGGCCCTCGGAGTTCTGCCTGAAAGCCAACGAACTGGCGATCCAGATTCTCGGCGGCCACGGCTACACCCGCGAATACCCGGTGGAGCAGTACTACCGCGACAACCGCTTGAATCCGATCCATGAAGGCACCCACGGCATCCAATCCCTGGACCTGCTGGGACGCAAGCTGGCGCAGAACGGCGGTGCCGGTCTCAAGCAGTTGATTCGCCTGGTAGCCGACACCACCGAACGGGCCCAGGCGCACCCATCGCTGACGCCGCTGCGCCAGCCGCTGGAAGCGTTGGTGGCGCGCCTGCAAACCGTCACCCTCGGTTTGCTGACGGACCTGGCCCAGGGCAAGGTCAACGGCAGCCTCGCCAACTCGGCGCTGTACCTGAAGGTGTTTGGACACATGGTGATTGGCTGGCGCTGGCTGGAACAGGCGATTCGTGCCGAGGAAGGCCTGGCCAAGGGCAACGCGGCGGACAGCGACTTCTATAGAGGCAAGCTGCAAGCGGCGCGCTACTTCCTGACCTGGGAAGTGCCGGGGTGTCACCATGAGCTGGCGATTCTTGAGGCGCGGGATGATACGTGCCTGGGGATGCGGGATGAGTGGGGCTGAGCCAGATTTTGCTGCGCTGCTGAATTCATTCGCGAGCAGGCTCGCTCCCACAATTAGCTCACTGCCAGCCCTTGGTCAGACCTGCTGAATCGTCTTGGCAATCACCTCGACCGTGGCGCTGACTTGCTCTTGGTAACGGTCGAGTTCCGCTTGATGCTGCTTCTGCATTTCCATCTGCTGCGAACACAGGTTCATGGCCGCCAATACCAGCAGGCGATCACCGATCAGTGTCGGGTATTTCCTTTTGGTATCGGCCAGTGCGGCCTTGAGCATCGAAGCGGCGTCCAGCAGGGCCTGTTCCTGCCCGGCCGGCGCTTTGATCGAATAGTCTTCTCCCAGGATCGAGATGACCGTCACCCCATCGGCGCCGTGCTTCATGCGCTGACAGGACCGGCGCTGGCGCGCTCGATCAGGGCCTGGATGCGGGCCGCGGTGGCGCCGTGCAGTTCTTCCTGTTCCATCAGGCTCAGTTGCAGGCTTTCGTTTTCATCCTTGGCCTTGGCAAGTTCGGCGCTCAGGGTTTCGTTCAGGCCGGTGAGTTGCAGATTCTGTTGCACCAGGTCGTTGACCAGTTGCTCCAGTTGGCTGAGGGATGCTTCCAACATATTGATTTCCAGGCTTTTCCAAGGGGCGCGTACGATAAAGAAAAGTCACCGCCGATGCCACGCTTTACGCAGTGGCGGCGCTTCGCTCGCGAGCTGTAGAGACTGCGATTCAAGCATCTGGTTCCTACCCTTCGTCGCACAGCGACTGCTGCACTGCGACAAAAGCACGCACGGCACTCAAGACTTCGGTCGCTAGACCGATAAGTCAGTGAAACCAGTCACAGCCCCGCACGGACGCGCTTCTTCACGGTAACTTCCATGTCCCTACGTAATATGAACATCGCGCCGCGGGCGTTCCTGGGGTTTGCCCTGATCGGCGCCCTGATGCTGGCCCTCGGCGTGTTTGCCCTGAGCCAGATGAGCAAGATTCGCGTATCTGGCGACAACATCGCCCAGAACAGCGTCCCCAGTATCAAGGCCCTGAACGACTTCACCCAGCTCACCCTGCGTTTGCGCGTGTTGTCCTATCGCCTGCTGACCAACCGCGAAGCGGATACCCAGCAAAAAACCCTGGATCTGTTCGAGCAACGCAACCAGCAGGTCCGCGCCGCACAGACGGCCTATGAAAAACTCATCAGCGCGCCTGAAGAACGGGCCGCGTATGAGCAGTACGTGCAGCTGCTCAATCAGTACCGCCAGCTCGAAGAGCGGATGAAAACCCTGTCGCGCAACAATCAGGTCAACGAACTGCAAGCGCTGCTCAACACCGAGCTGATGAGCAATTCCGACGCCGTCAACGCCGTGCTGGCTCGCTTGACGGACATCAATAACCAGCAAGCGGAAGCATTCAATAAAAACGCGGCGCAACAATATTCCACCGCGTTCAACTGGGTCGTCACCCTGCTGGTCATCGCCACTTGCCTGACCGTGCTGTTCGCCTGGCTGCTGACCAACAGCATCACCAAGCCGATCGCCAACGCATTGGATGCCGCCGAGGAAATCGCCAAGGGCAACCTGACCCGGCCGATCACCGTTGATGGCAGCGACGAAGCCGGCCGCCTGCTGCGGGCGATGTCGACCATGCAGGAAAAACTGCGCGACACCCTGCAGCGGATCTCTGGCTCGGCCACACAGTTGGCCTCCGCCGCCGAAGAGCTCAACAGCGTCACCGACGAAAGCGCCCGTGGCCTGACCCAGCAGAACAACGAAATCGAACAGGCCGCCACGGCGGTCAACGAAATGACCAGCGCCGTGGAAGAAGTCGCCCGCAATGCGGTCAGCACGTCGGAAGCGTCCAGGAACGCCACTACGTCCGCTGGCGACGGCCGCGACCTGGTGCAGGAAACCGTCGGCGCCATTGAACGCATGAGTGCCGACGTACAAAGCACTGCCTCGTTGATCGGCAACCTGGCCAACGAGTCCCGGGATATCGGCAAGGTTCTGGATGTGATCCGCGGCCTGGCCGACCAGACCAACCTGCTGGCCCTGAACGCCGCCATCGAAGCCGCCCGCGCCGGTGAGGCCGGACGAGGCTTTGCCGTGGTCGCCGACGAAGTCCGTGCCCTGGCCCATCGCACCCAGCAGTCGACCAGCGAAATCGAACGCATGATCGGCAGCATCCAGAGCGGCACCGAACAGGCCGTGGATTCGATGCGCAACAGCACCGAACGCGCCGAATCGACGCTGAACATCGCCCGCGGCGCCGGCATGTCCCTGGACACGATCAACAGCGCCATCGTCGAGATCAACGAACGCAACCTGGTGATCGCCAGCGCCGCCGAGGAACAGGCCCAGGTGGCCCGTGAAGTGGACCGCAACCTGGTGAACATCCGCGACCTGTCGGTGCAATCGGCCACCGGCGCCAACCAGACCAGTGCCGCCAGCGCCGAACTGTCGCGCCTGGCCGTGGACCTGAACAGCATGGTTGGGCGGTTCAGCCTTTAACCGCAAACCCATTGATCGCTCACACTCCGCGAGCGATCAATGCTGTTGTGGCGAGGGAGCTTGCTCCCGCTGGGCTGCGAAGCGGCCCCAAAACCTCAAAAGCGACGACTGCTTCGCAGTCGAGCGGGAGCAAGCTCCCTCGCCACAAGGGCTGCACCCAGAACCCGATCTCCCAACCTTTTTTGACAGCATCACATTTCAACAGGTTAGAATCGCTGGCACGCAGACTGCATGGTCAGTTTGCGCCCGTCCTTCAGTTCTTCCGGAGTAACGCCTTTGACTGCAACGACCATCAACAGCCTGTTCTTGATCGGCGCGTTGCTGGTAGGTGCGAGCATCCTGGTGAGTTCTCTTTCGTCCCGCCTGGGCATCCCGATCCTGGTGATCATCCTGGCCGTGGGCATGGTGGCCGGTGTCGACGGCGCCGGTATTCTTTTCGATAACTACGCCACGGCCTATCTGGTCGGCAACCTCGCATTGGCGGTCATCCTGCTCGATGGCGGCTTGCGCACGCGGGTGTCGAGCTTTCGCGTGGCGCTGTGGCCGGCGTTGTCGCTGGCGACGGTCGGGGTGTTGATCACCACCGGACTGACCGGCCTGGCGGCGGCATGGCTGTTCAACCTCAACCTGATCCAAGGCCTGCTGATCGGCGCCATCGTCGGCTCCACCGACGCCGCGGCGGTGTTCTCGCTGCTGGGCGGCAAAGGCCTGAACGAACGGGTCAGCGCCACCCTGGAAATCGAGTCCGGCAGCAACGACCCCATGGCGGTGTTCCTCACCGTCACCTTGATCGGCATGCTGGCCAGCGGTGAAACCGGCCTGCACTGGAGCCTGTTGGGGCATCTGGTGCAAGAGTTCGGGATTGGCGCCGTGATCGGCCTGGGCGGTGGCTGGCTCATGCTGCAGATGGTCACCCGCATCAACCTGGCCAACGGGCTCTACCCGATCCTGGTCATCAGCGGCGGCCTGGCCGTGTTCGCCCTGACCAACGCCCTGCACGGCAGTGGTTTCCTGGCGGTGTACCTGTGTGGCCTGGTGCTGGGCAACCGTCCGGTGCGCAGCCGCCATGGCATCCTGCACATGCTCGATGGCATGGCGTGGCTGGCGCAGATCGGCATGTTCCTGGTGCTGGGGCTGCTGGTCACGCCCCACGACCTGTTGCCGATCGCCCTGCCGGCCCTGGGGCTGGCGTTGTGGATGATCCTGTTTGCCCGTCCGCTGTCAGTCATGGTCGGCCTGCTGCCGTTCAAGGCGTTCCATGGTCGTGAAAAAGCGTTTATCTCCTGGGTCGGGCTGCGCGGCGCGGTGCCGATCATCCTGGCCGTGTTCCCGCTGATGGCCGGCCTGCCCCAGGCGCAGCTCTATTTCAACCTGGCATTTTTTATCGTGCTGGTCTCGCTGCTGGTGCAGGGCACGAGCTTGCCGTGGGTCGCCAAGTTGTTGCATGTGACCGTCCCGCCCGAGCCACTGCCGATTTCCCGGGCCGCGCTGGAAGTGCACGTCACCAGCGAATGGGAGCTGTTCATCTATCGCCTGGGCAAGGAAAAATGGTGCATCGGTTCGCCCCTGCGGGACCTGAAAATGCCCGATGGAACCCGCATCGCGGCCCTGTTCCGTGGCCAGCAATTGCTCCATCCGTCGGGTAGTACGGTGCTGGAAGTCGATGATTTGCTGTGTGTTATCGGCCATGAACACGATTTGCCAGCCCTTGGAAAACTGTTCAGCCAGGCACCGCAACGAGGCTTGGATTTGCGCTTCTTCGGCGACTTCGTACTCGAAGGAGACGCCCAGCTGGCCGCGGTTGCCGCACTCTACGGGTTGAAGCTGGACGGCATCGATCCAGACATGACCCTGGGCCGCTTCATTGCCCAGAAAGTGGGCGGTGCGCCAGTAGTCGGCGACCAAGTGGACTGGAACAATACCCTGTGGACCGTCGCGGCCATGGACGGGAACAAGATCGGCAAAGTGGGCGTCAGATTCCCCGAAGGAAGTCGCCCGGGTCCCGGCTTGTTCCTCTAAACTGCTCCCACTCTCACTTGCTTGACCGGTCTCTATGCCTACCCTGCGCTCCTTTTTCGCCATTGCCCTGCTCGGCCTGAGTCTTTCCATCTGCACGGTGCACGCCGCCGAGCCGCCCACCAGTGCCTCGGTACAGGCCAGCCTGGACAAGATCGGCGACCGCAAACTGCCGGAGGCTGACCAGAAAGCCCTGCAGGCCGTCTTGCAGAACACGCTGCCCCAGCTCAACAACAAGGCTGATTACGAACAGAAGCTGCAGGCGCTCAAACAGCAACTGGCCCCGGCGCCCAAGCAGAACATCGAGAACCAGCGCGAACTGGCGCGGCTCAAGGGCACCACGGTGGTGCCGGTGGCGCAACGCTATGCCAACCTGCCGATTCCCCAGCTCGCACAAATGCTCACGGAGCGCTCCACCCAGCAGAGCGACCTGCAAAAAGCCCTGGCCGATGCCAACAGCCTGGTCATCACCGCCCAGACCCGCCCCGAGCGTGCCCAGGCGGAAATCTCCCCCAGCCAGACCCGCATCCAGCAGATCAACACGATTCTCAAGGCCGGTCGAGATGCCGGCAAGGCCCTCAGCGCCGAGCAGCGCGACCAGCTCAACGCCGAGTTGGCGGCACTCAATGCGCTGATCCCACTGCGCCGCCAGGAACTGGCCGGCAACAGCCAACTGCAGGACCTGGGCAACGGCCAGCACGACCTGCTGATGGAAAAAATCGCCCGCATGGAGCAGGAAATCCAGGACCTGCAGAACCTGATCAACCAGAAGCGCCTGGCCCAGTCCCAGGAGACAGTGACCCAGCAATCCATCGAAGCCCAGAAGGCCGGTGGCAGCAGCTTGCTGGCGACCGAAAGCTCAGCCAACCTGAAGCTCTCCGACTACCTGCTCAAGAGCACCGACCGCCTCAACGAGGTCACCCAGCAGAACCTGCAGACCAAGCAATTGCTGGACAGCGTGACCCAGACCGACGCCGCCCTGGACGAACAGATCAGCGTGCTCAAGGGCAGCCTGCTGCTCTCCAAGATTCTTTACAAGCAGCGCCAGACCCTGCCGCGCCTGAAGCTGGACCAGACCCTGGCCGACCAGATCGCCGACATCCGCCTGTACCAGTTCGAAGTCAGCCAACAACGTGAGCTGTTGAACAACCCCAGTGCCTATGTCGACAACCTGCTGGCCTCGCAACCCTCGGAACAAGCCACGCCGCAACTGCGCAAGACCTTGCTGGAGCTGGCACTGACCCGCGTCGACCTGCTGGAGCGCCTGAACCGGGAGTTGAGCGCGGTACTCAACGAATCCATCACCTTGCAGCTCAACCAGAAGCAACTGCTCAGCACCGCCCAGAACCTGCGGGCGACGCTTGAAGAGCAGATGTTCTGGATTCCCAGCAACAAGCCGCTGGATTTCGAATGGATGCGTGCCGTGCCGACGCGCCTGGAGAAACAGATCGACTCGCTGCCTTGGGCGTCGAGCCTCAGTGAGCTGGCCGATGGCCTGACCCAGCGGCCCTTGCTGTTCCTGCCCCTGGTGCTGCTGATCGGCGTGCTGCTGTGGCGGCGCAAGAACCTCTACGCCCGCTTGAACAAGGTTCACCAGGACGTTGGCCACTTCAAGCGCGACAGCCAGTGGCACACCCCCCAGGCGATCCTGATCAATATCCTGCTGGCAATGCCGGTCGCCCTGGCGCTGACTCTCTGCGGCTATGCCTTGCAGATCGACGCCCGCGGCCAGAACGCCAACCTCGGCGCGGCGCTGCTGCAGATCGGCCAGGCCTGGCTGGTGTTCTACACAGCCTATCGGGTGCTGGCGCCAGGCGGCGTGGCCGAGTTGCATTTCCGCTGGGAGAAACCCCAGGTCGAATTCCTCCAAGGCTGGATTCGCCGGCTCGGGCTGGTGGTACTGGCGCTGGTGGCCGTGGTGGCCGTGGCCGAGTTGCAACCTTCGACCCTGGCCGATGACGTGCTCGGCATGCCGGTAGTGCTGACCTGCTATGCGCTGATGGCGTGGCTGCTCAGTCGCCTGTTGCTGAGCAGCCCGACGCACAAGAACACTTCACTGTTCCGCAAGGCCGTCGGGGTGCTGTTCACCGCACTGCCGATCGCGCTATTCGTGGCGGTATGCTTCGGCTACTACTACACCGCGCTGAAACTCAGCGACCGACTGATCAATACCCTGTACCTGCTGATGTTCTGGCTGGTGATCGAAGCCACCTTCGTGCGCGGCCTGTCGGTGGCGGCGCGGCGCCTGGCCTACCAGCGCGCCCTGGCCAAGCGCCAGGCGGCCAAGGAAGCCGGCGACGGCGAAGCGGTGGTCGAAGAGCCGACCCTGGATATCGAGAAGGTCAACGAGCAATCCCTGCGCCTGATCCGCCTCGCCCTGCTCGGCGGCTTCATGGCCGCGTTGTATTGGGTCTGGTCGGACTTGATCAGCGTGTTCTCGTACCTGGACAACATCACGCTCTACGAGTACACCAGCGGCACCGGCGTCAACATGAGCATGGTCCCCATCAGCATTGGTGACATGCTCGGCGCGCTGATCATCATCGGCATTACCTTTGCCCTGGCACGCAACCTGCCGGGCCTGCTGGAAGTGTTCGTGCTGTCAAAGCTCAACCTTGCCCAAGGCAGCGCTTACGCGACCACCACGCTGTTGTCCTACGTCATCGCCGGCGTCGGTTTCGTCACTACGCTCTCTACCCTGGGCGTGAGCTGGGACAAGCTGCAATGGTTGGTGGCGGCACTGTCGGTTGGCCTGGGTTTCGGCATGCAGGAGATCTTCGCCAACTTCATCTCCGGCATCATGATCCTGTTCGAACGCCCGGTGCGCATCGGCGACACCATCACCATCGGCAACCTGTCGGGCACGGGCAGCAAGATCCGCATTCGCGCGACCAACATCACCGACTTCGATCGCAAGGACATCATTGTCCCGAACAAGACCTTCATCACCGGGCAACTGATCAACTGGTCGCTGACCGACACCGTGACCCGCGTGACCCTGAAACTGGGTGTGGATTATGGTTCGGACCTGGATCGGGTGCGCGAGCTGCTGCTCAAGGCGGCCCGCGATAACCCGCGCGTGCTAAAGGAGCCAGAGCCGATCGTGTACTTCCTGAACTTCGGTGAAAGCACACTGGACCATGAACTGCGCATGCACGTACGCGACCTGGGCGACCGCAACCCGGTGCTGGACGAGATCAACCGCTTCATCAACCGGGAATTCAAGAAGGAACATATCAATATTTCGTTCCGTCAGATGGAGATCTATCTGAAGAACATGCAAGGCCAGGAATACAAACTGGTGCCTGCAGAGCCCGACAAAAAGACCATTCCGCCCGTGCCTTCGGCGGTCGCCAGCATCAAACCGGTGTCCGAACCTCCGCAGGGTAAACTCGACTGACTTGGGTTGCCTACGGGCGGTCCCGCTGGAGACGGCCATGAAATCGCTGGAAACGCTGACCTTCGATAACCGTTTCGCCCGCCTGGGCGACGGTTTCTCGGCCCACGTGCTGCCCGAGCCCATCGACAATCCCCGGTTGGTGGTCGCCAGCCCGGCGGCCATGGCGCTGCTGGACCTGGATCCTGCAGAAGCCGAGACAGCGCTGTTCGCCGAGATCTTCGGCGGCCACAAGCTCTGGGCTGAAACCGAGCCCCGGGCGATGATCTATTCAGGTCATCAGTTTGGCCACTACAACCCACAACTGGGCGATGGCCGCGGGTTGCTGCTGGGCGAGGTGTACAACGAGGCCGGCGAGCACTGGGACCTGCACCTCAAGGGCGCCGGCCAGACGCCGTTCTCACGCATGGGCGACGGGCGCGCGGTGCTGCGCTCCTCGATCCGCGAATTCCTCGCCTCCGAGGCCTTGCACGCCCTGGGCATCCCCACCACCCGCGCCTTGTGCGTGATCGGCTCGGACACCCCGGTGTGGCGCGAAAAACAGGAACGCGCCGCCATGGTGCTGCGCCTGGCGCCGAGCCATGTGCGTTTCGGCCATTTCGAATATTTCTACTACACCAAGAAACCCGAACTGCACGCGACCCTCGCCGAGCACGTCTTGAACCTGCATTTTGCCGAGTGCCGTGAGCAGCCGGAGCCGTACCTGGCGATGTACCGCGAAATCGTCGAGCGCACCGCCGAGCTGATTGCCAAATGGCAGGCCTACGGTTTCTGCCACGGCGTGATGAACACCGACACCCTGTCGATCCTGGGCATCACCTTCGACTTCGGGCCGTTCGCCTTCCTCGATGACTTCGACGCCAACTTCATCTGCAACCACTCCGATGACCAGGGCCGCTATTCGTTCAGCAACCAGGTGCCCATCGGCCAGTGGAACCTCAGCGCCCTGGCCCAGGCCTTGACCCCCTTCATCAGCGTCGACGCGCTGCGCGAGACCCTCGGGTTGTACTTGCCGCTGTACCAGGCTCACTACCTGGACTTGATGCGCCGCCGCCTCGGTTTGACCGTCGCCGAAGAGGATGACCAGAAACTGGTGGAGCGCCTGCTGCAACTGATGCAGAACAGCGGCGTCGACTACAGCCTGTTCTTCCGTCGACTCGGCGACCAGGCGCCCGAGCACGCCATCGCCACCCTGCGCGACGACTTCGTCGACCTCAAGGGCTTCGACGCCTGGGGCGAACTCTATATCGCCCGCGTCAACCGCGAAGGCCCCGTCGATCAAGACCAACGGCGCGCCCGCATGCACGCCGTCAACCCGCTGTACGTGCTGCGCAATTACCTGGCACAGAAAGCCATCGACGCCGCCGAATCAGGCGACTACGACGAAGTCCGCCGCCTGCACACCGTCTTGAGTCACCCATTCGAAGAACAACCGGGCATGGACAGTTACGCCGAGCGCCCGCCGGAATGGGGCAAGCATCTGGAGATCAGTTGCTCGTCGTAGCGCAGGCCCTGGCTAAAACAGACCTGCCACCAAACACATAACCCCGTGACGAGGGAGCTTGCTCCCGTTGGGCTGCGTAGCGGCCCCAAGCCCTCAAAAGCGACGACTGCTTCGCAGCCGAGCGGGAGCAAGCTCCCTCGCCACAAGAGCTTTGCAACCAGCGCGTTTATTTCGATGTAGGACCATTCAGGAGCAGGCTACGCCGCCTTGCGCCATTGCCTACAACTACGCCAGAATCCGCCGGCTTGTGCGCCTTGGGGTCGGGCTTTATCGTTTCCCCGTCGCTGAAAATCAGCGATCGGGTTTAGCAGCTCGAACAACATCAAGGCACGCCAGTGTCGCCATTCGAACAGTTGATCACCATCGACTTGTCAGCATTATGGCGGCTATGCGTGGGGCACTTCGGTGCGCCGGGTTCCTTGATGCCTGGTCTGCTAACCCGCGTACAGCCGCCACCCTCTTCGTTTAGCAGCGACGGGTGACGACTCCACTCATCAAGGAGTTTCATCTATGTTCAAAGCAACCCCCAACCCGCCAGATACCGACCCAGCCAACCCGAACTCAAAAGAATTCGACGAAACAGCTGACCGCGTCCTCGACTACTACCTCAACCCAAAACCCAGCAAACCCGAGGCCGATCCAAGCCAACTGTTCACCGTCGTCAATGGCGTCGACACCGAAACCCTGCTCGCCAACCTCAGCGAAAACCTGGCCTCGGCCAACGCCATGGTCAGCGACCTGGCATTCGACCTGAAAGGCTCCAGGCGACACATTGCCATGGGCATTCAGCAACTGATTGAACTGAGCAGCTTATTGGCGAACCGGGCACTGGACAACGTCGCGCCCCGCCAGTCGACATAGCGCATCCCCCTGTGGCGAGGGAGCTTGCTCCCGCTGGGCTGCGCAGCGGCCCCAAGCCCTCAAAAGCGACGACTGCTTCGCAGCCGAGCGGGAGCAAGCTCCCTCGCCACAGTTAGTGCGCCAAGCCATCAAATAAAGGTCTCAACCGATACGCCGAAGCGCTCCGCCAGCCAGCGGATCTGCCTTAAATTGAGCTGACGCTTGCCGCTCAATATCTCCGATACCACCGACTGGGTACCGACACCCGGCAAGTCGCTCTGGCTCTTCCCATGCTCGCGCATCAGATAACGAAGCGCCTCAACGCCAGTGGCCTTGGGCATCGGCCGGTGTGGATGATCCCAGGCCTCGATCCATTCACCGATAATGTCCACCAGGCTCATCAGCGGATGGGCTTCTTCTTCGCCAACCAACTCCAACAATTCATCGAGCGCTGCGACCAACCGGTCGTAATCCTCTTCGCTCCTGGGCTTACGCAGCAAGGGAGACACAAACTCCCAATGGGCGGCGACTTGTTCGATCAGTGCACTCATCCCTTTTCCTCCTTCCACTTGCCTCTGTCGTATTCCCGATGGTCAAGCACGCATTTGATATACAGACGCTGCGCTCGGTATCGAATCACCGCAATCAGCCGCAACTTGTTTCCACCGATGTCAAACACATGCAGCGGACCGACCTTATCAGTCGCCGGAAATATGGATTTCATCGCTGCAAAATCAGCCGGGCTATTGCGCTTGATCAGCCGATACCATTGATCCAACGCATTCGCTGAATGTGGCCATTTCTCCTTGGCCTCCCAAATGCGTTTCTCGGTGATCACATGCATGCAACGTCCTTATCGCATTTTGCTATGGGAAAGTTAAACACAAATCTGGCACATCGCAAATTGCGATATAGCCAGATAGACAAATGGTTAGCTCTTGCTGGTTTCCAGCCTAGTCGCCAAGAGCTTTAGGTCTCGGTAAGAAATGTGAGCAGATATGAGTCCTGCTCACCCAACCTTATCGTTCCCCTGCTCAGGCGTCTCGATCCCCGGCTCTGCCTCTTCAACCCCCTTCTCCCTGGGTTTTGCCGGCGGCTTTTCCTCGGGATAACCGGGCATGCCCCGGGCGTCTTCAGGGGTCAGTTCGTCCCGGTCGTGGCGGCGGTCGGTGGCGTAGGACGGGGCGGCGTGGGGGTCCTCGTCGCGGCCGGCGGTGCCGAGGACGAAGCCGTCGTCGTTGGGGTTGTCCACTGCCTGGGGAGTGGCTGGGTCTTGAGGATGGCTCATGGGACCTCCTGAGTCTGCAAACAGGTACGTGGTGTCTTTTTTGAGGCCGTGACAGCGTTTCAGTGCGGCGCACCTGATGAATGGCCCCCTTGATAAATGTCCTTGGAAAAGCCTGGAGTGTGAGTTCCTGTGGGAGCGGGCTTGCTCGCGAAGGCGGCGTATCAGACACATAGATGTTGACTGACACACCGTCTTCGCGAGCAAGCCCGCTCCCACAAGGAGAATCCGGTGGCATTACTGTCTCCGTCCTATGCCATATCACTGTGGCTGAATTCTTCGGCCAGAAAGTCGATCAGCGTACGCACCGACGGCAGCAACCCGCGGCGTGAGGCAAAGATCGCATGGACGATCCCGCATTTCGGCGTCCAGCCCGGCACCAGTTCCACCAGCCGGCCGGCCGCGATGTCTTCGCGCACCACCACGGTGGGCAGGTGGGCGATGCCGATGCCTGCCAGCACCGCATGACGCAGGGCCAGCAGGTCGTCGGTGACCATGCGTGGCGCGTGACGGATCAGCGCGCGGGTGCCATCCGGGCCGAACAACTCCCACTGGTATTCCCGCTGCGCCGCGCCCCAGTGCACGCTGGGCAAGCCGTTGAGGTCCGCCGGGGAGGCCGGTGAAGACAAGCGCTCAAGGAACGCCGGGCTGCCCACCAGGCACTGGGTGCTGTTGCTCAGCACCTTCATGACCATGTCGGTGTTTTCCAGCGGCGGAAAGCGCACCCGCAAGGCGATATCGAACCCTTCATGGATCAAGTCGACCCGGCGGTTGGTGCTCTCGATGAACAACTCCACCCGCGGGTACTTGAGCATGTAGCGGGTCAACATCGGCCCGACCCAACTGTTGAGCAGCGCCGTCGGGCAACTGATGCGCACCAGCCCCTGGGGTTCGGAGCGGTTGCGCTCGATCACTTCCGCCGCGCTCTCGGCCTCGACCCGCATCGCCAGGCAACGCTGGTAATAAGCCTGGCCGATCTCCGTTAGCGTGCAATGGCGGCTGGTGCGATGGAGCAAGCGCACCCCGAGCCGCTCTTCCAACTGGGCGATACGCCGGCTGAGCTTTGACTTCGGCATGTCCAGCGCCCGGCCGGCCGCGGCGAACCCACGGTGCTCGACCACCTGGGTGAAATAGTAAAGCGTGTTGAGGTCTTCGATGATCGTTCTCCAAATAGAACGCTAAGGCTGATTTCCGCAGTCTAGCGCTTCAAAGGTGCCAGTTTTAATCTACACCCATCGAAACGCAACACGGATTCAAACCGGCGCTTCGGCCAGATGAGTCACCCAATAATCGCTGCACCGAATTCAAAACCTTAACCACGCCGAAACCTTCGGCAAACAAAACTTAATGAGGGCTACGCCATGACTGCTTCCTACAACCGTCTCGACAAAGATAACGCCGCCGTTCTGCTGGTCGATCACCAAGCCGGTCTGCTGTCGCTGGTACGCGACATCGACCCGGACCGTTTCAAGAACAACGTACTGGCCCTGGCTGATCTGGCGAAGTACTTCCAACTGCCGACCATCCTCACCACCAGCTTCGAAACCGGCCCCAACGGCCCGTTGATGCCAGAACTCAAGACGCTGTTCCCGGATGCGCCGTACATCGCCCGTCCTGGCCAGATCAACGCCTGGGACAACGAAGATTTCGTCAAGGCAATCAAGGCCACTGGCAAGAAACAACTGATCATCGCCGGCGTCGTCACCGAAGTCTGCGTAGCCTTCCCGGCCCTGTCAGCCCTGGCTGAAGGTTTCGAAGTGTTCGTGGTCACCGATGCGTCTGGCACGTTCAACGAACTGACCCGTCAATCGGCCTGGGACCGCATGTCTTCCTCCGGTGCGCAATTGATGACCTGGTTCGGCCTGGCCTGTGAACTGCACCGCGACTGGCGCAACGACGTGGAAGGCCTGGCGACCCTGTTCTCCAACCACATCCCGGACTACCGCAACCTGATGACCAGCTACAACACGCTGACCAACGGCAAATAACAGCCACACCGATACACCCCTGTGGGAGCGAGCTTGCTCGCGATAGCGGTCTGACAGTCGAGGCAATATTGACTGACACACCGCCATCGCGAGCAAGCTCGCTCCCACAGGGGCTTTGTGGTGGTTTCTATATAGTGTTCAATCTGTGCCAATGATTTTCTGGAGACTGATCTGATGCTGATCCCCTGCCCCCATTGCAACGGGCTCAATCGCATACCCGCCGAACGCCTGGGCGACCAGCCCAAGTGCGGACGCTGCAAGGCCCAGGTGTTATTGAGCAAGCCGTTCGAACTCAAGCAAGGCGACTATGCCAGCCAGATCAAAGGCGATCTGCCGTTGCTGGTGGATGTGTGGGCCGATTGGTGTGGGCCATGCAAGTCCTTCGCGCCCGTGTTCGAACAGGCCGCCGCGCAATTGGCGGGTAAATGTCGGCTGGCCAAGCTCGACAGCGAGGCCAACCAGCAGTTGTCGGCGCAGTTGGGGATCCGCTCGATTCCCAGCCTGATTCTGTTCAAGGATGGCCGGGAGGTGGCGCGCCAGAGTGGGGCGGTTCCCTTGCCTCAATTGATGAGCTGGTTGCGCAGCCAGGGGATTTGAAGCCATGAGAAAAATGTGGGAGCGAGCTTGCTCGCGATAGCGGTGTACCCGTCAATACTGTATCGACTGACAGGCAGCTATCGCGAGCAAGCTCGCTCCCACAGTGATTCTTTCACAGTGGATTCCAATCAGGCACTTTCCAGCAGGCTATGCAACTCCATGAACTGTTGGGTCAGTTTGTGCCGCGGGTCGAGGTGGATCAGCGGCAGGCTGGCCTGGTGGGATTCGCGCATGCGCACCGAACTGCTCAGGTACACCGGCAACACCGGCAGGCCTTCGGCGATCAGTTCGTCGAGGATCTGCTGCGGCAGGCTGGCGCGGGCCTGGAACTGGTTGACCACGATACCTTCGACTTCCAGGCCTTCGTTATGGTCGTCCTTGAGTTCTTCGATTTCCGCCAGCAGGCCGTACAGGGCCTGACGGGAAAAACTGTCGCAGTCAAAAGGGATCAACACCCGATCAGCGGCGATCAGCGCCGAAACCGCATAAAAATTCAAGGCTGGCGGGGTGTCCAGGTAAATCCGGTCGTAATCCTCCTCCAGCTCTTCGAGCAATTTGCGCAGCTTGTTGATCTTGTGCTTGGCCTCGAGCTTGGGCTGCAGGTCCGTCAGCTCCGCCGTGGCGGTGATGACATGCAGGTTGTCGAAGGGCGTTTCGTAGATATCCACCTTGTTCTTTTTCGAGAAAGGCCCGGACGACAGGGTCTGCTTGAAGAAATCGGCAATGCCCATGGGGATGTCATCGCCGGTCAGGCCAGTCAGGTATTGAGTGGAGTTGGCCTGGGCATCCAGGTCTATCAATAGCGTGCGATAGCCTTCGCTGGCGCTGACCGCCGCCAGATTGCAGGCGATGCTGGACTTGCCCACGCCACCTTTCTGATTGAACACCACACGCCGCATGTCAAAACCTCCGTGTATCAAAGATTCCCGAGTGTAGTAGGGCGCGACACCGCTTAGCTACCTTCTGCGTAGAAGGACTACAGCGACGGTGGCTTTTCCAACGATTCAAGCGTCAATTAAGGCCAGTCAATGACAGGAACAACCGACAGACAAACTCGCGATGAGCGCGACAATGGTCTTGCCTGGCATTGAGCGGACCAACCCGTATATTTTGCTGGGCAAAATGTAACCAGTATTTGCTACAAGCCAACCGCACCGGGATAATGCGCGCCACTTGGGTCGCAAGGCCATGCAGGGTTGGACGCGGGTCAAACCACTGAACCGTGACAATAAAAGCCCGCAGGGGTGGGGTGAAGTTTGTGATCAATTTCAATATCGCCCAATGGCGCGCATGGGCCCCTGGGCTCGAAAGCGTGGATGATTGGCAGGCATGGAGCCGACAGCCGGTCGTATTGCCAGCCAGCGATGCCGCCCCTGACGTCTCGTTCCTGCCCGCCATGCAACGCCGGCGCCTCAGTCGCCTGGCGCGGATGGCCTTCAGCGTCGGCTGGCCACTGGCCGAGGGCCGTCCGGCCCTACCGTTGGTCTTTATTTCCCGTCACGGTGAAACCCCGCGCACTTTCGAGATTCTGAAGGACCTGGCGGCCGACCTGCCCTTGTCGCCGACACAATTCAGCCTGTCGGTCCATAACGCGGTGATCGGCCTGTGGTCGATCATGCGCGGCGAAACCAGCGAAATGACCGCCCTG
This sequence comes from Pseudomonas sp. CG7, assembly GCF_023701885.1. Classification (NCBI taxonomy): domain Bacteria; kingdom Pseudomonadati; phylum Pseudomonadota; class Gammaproteobacteria; order Pseudomonadales; family Pseudomonadaceae; genus Pseudomonas; species Pseudomonas sp. CG7. The sequence continues at coordinate 33,666 of NZ_JABAEE010000009.1, forward strand.
GCCGCCACGGGCGATGGGTTGGAGCACGGCGTGCTGGAAGCCGCAGCGCTGTTGAACGAAGGCTCGCCGGCGGTGTTGCTGGTCATCACCGAGGAACAACCGCCGCAGGTCTACGCTCCGTGGGTCGATGACGTGCCTTTTCCCTATGCCGTGGGCCTGCTGTTGACCCCGGGCGACGATTGGCAACTGGACCTGTCCGCAGAGGCCGACCACTCGCCTGGCAGCGACTGGCCCCATGCCCTGGATCTGTTGCGTACCCTGCTGAACAACGAAACCACCTGCCAACATGTCTGGAAGAATCGTGTATGGACCTGGCAACGCAACCGGTGACCGGCAAACATCGCGACGCCTATTACTGGCGCCTGGTCGCGACCGCCGCCAGCTTCGCCCTGTTCGGGCTGGGCGGGCTGTGCCTGCGTTTGCTGGTGTTCCCGTTGCTGGCCTGGTTGCCCGGGGATGCCAAGGCCCACCGACAAAGGGCCCGTCGCACCGTCGGGCGGTTGTTCTGGTTCTTTATCCGATTCATGGCCCGCACCGGGGTGCTTACCTACCAGATCGATGGCGCCGAACGGCTCGGGCGTCCCGGGCAGATGATCATTGCCAATCACCCGTCGCTGATCGACGTGGTGTTCCTGATCGGGCTGGTGCGCGACGCCAACTGCGTGGTCAAGCAAAGCCTGTGGGCGAATCCTTTCACTCGGGGCCCATTGCGTTCTACCCAATACATCAGCAACGCCGGCAGCATGGACATGCTCGATGCCGCCAGCGATGCCTTGCAAAATGGCCAGACGCTGATCGTTTTTCCCGCAGGGACGCGCACCCAGCCAGGCCAGGCGCCGGCCTTTCATCGGGGGGCCGCGGCCATTGCCCTGCGGGGTGCGAAAATCCTCACGCCCGTCACGATCAAGGTCAACCCCACGACCCTGACCAAGGCCGAACCCTGGTATCGCATCCCTCGGTGTCGCGTGCACTTCAGTTTTCACGTCGGGGCCGATATAGACCCACAGGCGTTCGCTGCGCTCGGCCCGCCACCCCAGGCTTCGCGCAGGCTCAACGATTTCTTGCATCACTATTACATCAAGGAGCTCGCCGAAGATGAGCGATCTGCACCGTGACATCAAACAGCTGATCATCGAAGCCCTTGGCCTGGAAGACATCGGCATCGACGACATCGGCGACGATCAGACCCTGTTCGGCGAAGGCCTGGGCCTGGACTCGGTGGATGCCCTGGAGCTTGGCCTGGCGCTCCAGAAAAAATATGGCATCAAGATCGACGCCGACGCCAAGGACACCCGTAACCATTTCAGCAATGTGGCAAGCCTTGCGGCCTTCGTCCCTGCAAAAAGCGCCTGAGACCGACCATGCAAACTCGTGACGACATTTTCAACACCCTGCGTGATGCCCTGGTCGAACTCTTCGAACTGGACCCAGCACGCGTGACGCTGGAATCGAACCTGTACCAGGACCTGGAAATCGACAGCATCGATGCGGTCGACCTGATCGATCACATCAAGCGCCAGACCGGCAAGAAAATCGCAGCCGAAGAATTCAAGTCGGTGCGCACCGTCAATGACGTGGTCGAGGCGGTCTATCGACTGGTCCAACCGGCCGCATGACCCGGCTGATTGGCCTCGGCCTGCTACTGGCAGGCCTGTTGTACCCCTTTGCGGTGTATTTCGGCATGGAGCATTTCGCCCCGTGGCAGTTCGGGCTGCTGCTGGGGAGCCTGTGGCTGGCCCGGGCGTTGCTTGGCAAGGGCGGCGCCGGCAGCCGTTGGATGGCTGTCACGGCGATCGGTTTTTGTGTGTTGCTCGCGCTGTTCGACAGCCCGCTCCTGCTGCGCTGGTACCCGGTGCTGATCAGCGGGTTCATGCTCGGGCTGTTCGCCCTGAGCCTGAAATACGGCCCGCCGATGATTGAACGCCTGGCCCGCCTGCGCGAACCGCAGCTGCCGGCCAAGGCCGTGGTGTATACCCGCCAGGTCACGGTGGCCTGGTGTGTGTTTTTCCTGTGTAACGGTTTGCTCGCCGCCGCCCTGACCCTCTGGGCGCCGCTGAGCTGGTGGATGTTGTACACCGGCCTGATTTCCTACGGATTGATGGGGCTGCTGTTTGCCATTGAATGGCTCATACGACAACGGGTAAGAGGCCGCCCATGAATTGGATAACACTTGAGCAGATGTTGCTCAGGGCTCAACCGGAACGCACCGTTACGGTCGCTCCGGCGCTGGATCACTCGCAACTGCGGGAGGCGGCGTTGTGCCTGGCGGCGGGCCTGCAAGCCCGGGGCGCGCGGCATGTGGCGGTGCACCTGGACGATGCCGCCGACCTGGCCATCGCCCTGCTCGGCGCTTGGCGTGCCGGAGCGCGGGTCCTGCTGCCCGCCGACCTGCAAGCGCAGACACGCCAGCGCTGGGCGGCGGACGTGGACCTGTGGTTGACCGACCAGCCCGGGGACACCCATCCCGGCGATGTGCGACACGCGCCGATGGATGGCGCCGAACTGAACCTCGATCACTGTTGGCTGAGCCTGTGCACCTCCGGCTCCAGCGGCGAGCCCAAGCGCATCGAGAAAACCCTGCGGCAGTTGAGTAACGAAGTCCAGGCCCTGGAACAACTGTGGGGCGCCGACCTCGGCCCGGCCTGCATGATCGGCAGCGTGGCCGCCCAGCACATCTACGGACTACTGTTCCGGATGCTTTGGCCGCTGTGCGCCGGGCGTCCATTCATGCGTCGGCAACTGGCATTTCCCGAAGACCTGCAACGGGCCAGCCGCGAACAACCGGCGTTCGCCTGGGTTGCCAGCCCGGCATTGCTCAAGCGCATGGGCGACAACCTCGATTGGCCGGCCCTGAGCAGCGTGCGCCGAGTGTTTTCCTCTGGCGGCGCCTTGCCCTCCGAGGCTGCACAAAGCTTGCAGCGACGCCTGGGACAATGGCCGACGGAAATTTTCGGCAGTTCGGAAACCGGCGGCATCGCCTGGCGCCAGGGCGGCGGATTGTGGCAACCCTTTGCCGGCGTCGAGTTGAGCCAGGACAGCGACGGCGCCTTGCTGATTGCTTCGCCCTATCTGCCGGCCGGGCATGTGGAACATACCGCTGACGCAGCGCGGATCGCCGACGACGGGCGCTTCGAGCTGCTCGGGCGATTGGACCGTATCGTCAAGCTTGAAGAAAAACGCATCTCCCTGCCGATGCTGGAACAAGCACTGGTGGCCCACGACTGGGTCAGCGAAGCGCGATTGGGCGTGGTGCAGGAGAATCGCGCCTCCCTTGGCGCGCTGGTGGTGCTGAGTGATGCCGGCCTGCATGCCTTGCGCAACCAGGGCAGACGCGCCGTTACCGAGGGCCTGCGCCGGCACCTGAGCGCCCACTGCGAACCCCTCGCCCTGCCACGGCGCTGGCGCTGGCTGCGGCAGTTGCCGCTCAACGCCCAGGGCAAGTTGTCCCAGGCCGAGGTCGAAGCGCTGCTGCTGGCGCCACGTCCAAAAGGCCCCGAAGTCCTGGAGCGAGTCGAAACCGATGGGGAATGGAGCCTGCATTTGATCGTGCCGCCAGACCTGGCGTACTTCAGCGGTCATTTTCCCACCGCGCCGGTGTTGCCGGGCGTGGTGCAGGTCGCCTGGGGCTTGAGCCTCGGCCGACATCTGCTGGACCTGCCGCCCCGATTTGTCGGCATGGAAGTGCTGAAATTCCTGCAACTGGTGCGCCCCGGCGATGAAATCCAACTGCACCTGCGTTTCGACCGCGAGCGCGGCAAGCTGTACTTTGCCTTCCGCAATGACACGGCGGCGTGCTCCAGTGGGCGGATTGTGTTGGGGGAAAACAATGCCTAGGCAACTGCACAGATCACTGTGGCGAGGGAGCTTGCTCCCGCTGGGCTGCGAAGCAGCCCCTGGTTTTGCAAGAGCGAGCGCTTCGCACTCGAGCGGGAGCAAGATCCCTCGCCACAATGGATTTGTGGAGGGCAGAAAACATGCATAACCCCTGCGCCGTCATCCCGGTCTACAACCACGCAACCGCCATCTCGGCGGTGGTCACGGCGTTGCTCGCCAACGGCTTGCCCTGTGTGCTGGTGGATGACGCCAGCAGCCCGGCGTGTGCCGCGGTGCTGGAACGGCTGGCCGAAGGCGAGCAGGTGCATCTGCTCAGGCTGGCCGTCAACCAGGGCAAGGGCGGTGCAGTGATGGCCGGCCTGCGCGAAGCCTCGCGCCTGGGTTTCAGCCATGCGCTGCAGGTGGACGCCGACGGACAGCACGATCTTGGCGATGTGAAGACGTTCATCGAGCAATCCCGGGCCCACCCGGACGCGGTGATCTGCGGGTATCCGCACTACGACGCCAGCGTGCCGAAAGGCCGCCTGTATGCGCGCTACCTCACCCACGTCATGGTCTGGATCAACAGCCTGTCCCTGCAAATCCGCGACTCGATGTGCGGCTTTCGGGTCTATCCCTTGGCACCGACCCTGGCCGTGATCGACTCGGCCAACATCGGCAAGCGCATGGATTTCGACTCGGACATCCTCGTGCGCCTGGCCTGGCGCAATCAGCCGATGCACTGGCTGCACACCCGGGTCCATTACCCCCAGGATGGGGTTTCGCACTTTCGCCTGTTCCACGACAACGTGCTGATTTCCAGCATGCACACCCGGTTGTTCTTCGGCATGCTGGTGCGCTTTCCCCTGATTCTCTGGCGACGGTGGCGGGCATGAGTCTTCAGGCAGACAAACAGCATTGGGCCGACCGCCAGGAGCGCGGCAGTTACTGGCTGATGAAACTCACCGCCCTCGCCGCCAAGGTGCTCGGCCGGCGCTTGCTGACCCCGGTGCTGTACGGCATCGTCCTGTACTTCTTCATTTTCGGCCGTAGCGCCCGGCAGGCAGCCTGGCAATATCAGCAACGCCTGGCCGACTGGAGCGCACGTCCCGAATTGCGCCCGACCCGCTGGCGGGTGTTCGGGCAGTTCATGGCCTTTGCCGACTCCCTGCTCGATAAACTCGACGTCTGGAACGGCAAGCTGAGCATCGACCAGATCGAGATCGTCGACCCGGCGCTGTTGCGCAATCACCTGCGCGATGCCCGCGGACAAATGCTGGTGGGCGCGCACCTGGGCAACCTGGAGATGTGCCGGGCCCTGGCCGAGCTGGGCGAGAAAGTCACCATGAACGTGCTGGTGCACACCAAGCACGCCGAGCAGTTCAACCGCTTGCTGGGCGAGGCCGGCGCCACGCACCTGCGGCTGATCCAGGTCAGCGAACTGGACCCGGTGATCATGTTGCAGCTGAGCGAACGCCTGGAGCGCGGCGAATGGCTGGCGATTGCCGGCGACCGCGTGCCGCTGCACGGCGGGCGCAGCGTGACCGTGGATTTCATGGGCCACCCGGCGGCATTCCCGCAAGGCCCGTGGTTGCTGGCCGGCCTGCTTAAATGCCCGGTCAACCTGCTGATGTGCCTCAAGCACGAGGGGCGCTATCGCGTCACCCTCGAACCCTTCGCCGATGCCGTGACGTGGAAGCGCAACGAGCGTGAGCAAGTGATCGCCCACTGGGCCGCCCGCTACGCCGAGCGCCTGGCGCAGTACTGCCTCCAGGGCCCGCAACAGTGGTTCAACTTTTACCCTTTCTGGAAGACCGATGACGATGCCCACTCTTGAGCCGGTAACCTTCGGCGAACGCCCCATGCGCATTGAAGACGTGCTGGCCCTGGCCAACCGTCAGGCGCCGACGCAGTTGCAAGATGACCCGGCGTTCCGCCTGCGCATCGCCAAGGGTGCGCAATTCCTCGATTCCCTGCTGGACAAGGAAGGCGTGCTCTACGGCGTGACCACCGGTTACGGCGACTCTTGCGTGGTGGCCGTGCCGCTGCACCACGTCGAGGCCCTGCCCCGTCACCTGTACACGTTCCACGGCTGCGGCTTGGGCAAGCTGCTCGACGCCCAGGCCACTCGCGCCGTGCTCGCGGCGCGTTTGCAGTCGCTGTGCCACGGCGTGTCGGGGGTGCGGGTGGAACTGCTGGAACGCCTCCAGGCCTTTCTCGAACACGACATCCTGCCGCTGATTCCGGAAGAGGGTTCGGTGGGCGCCAGCGGCGATTTGACGCCGCTGTCCTACGTCGCCGCCACGCTTTCCGGCGAACGGGAGGTCATGTTCCGTGGCGAGCGCCGCCTGGCCGCCGACGTGCACCTTGAACTGGGCTGGACGCCGCTGGTGCTGCGGCCCAAGGAAGCCCTGGCGCTGATGAATGGCACCGCGGTGATGACCGGCCTGGCCTGCCTGGCCTTCGCCCGCGCCGACTACCTGCTGCAACTGGCGACCCGCATCACCGCGCTGAACGTGGTCGCCCTGCAAGGCAACCCGGAACATTTCGATGAACGCCTGTTCGCCGCCAAACCACATCCGGGGCAGATGCAAGTCGCCGCGTGGCTGCGCAAGGACCTGGCAATCGACGCGCCGACCGCGCCACTGCATCGCCTGCAAGATCGCTATTCCCTGCGCTGCGCGCCCCATGTGCTCGGGGTATTGGCCGACAGCCTGGGCTGGCTGCGCGGGTTCATCGAAACCGAACTCAACAGCGCCAACGACAACCCGATCATCGACGCCGAAGCCGAGCGCGTGCTCCATGGCGGGCATTTCTACGGCGGGCATATCGCCTTCGCCATGGACAGTCTGAAGAACTTGGTGGCCAACGTCGCCGACCTGCTGGACCGGCAACTCGCGCTGCTGGTGGACGAGCGCTACAACCATGGCCTGCCGAGCAACCTTTCCGGCGCCAGTGCCGAGCGAGCGATGCTCAACCACGGTTTCAAGGCCGTGCAGATCGGCACCAGCGCCTGGACCGCCGAAGCCCTGAAAAATACGATGCCGGCCAGCGTGTTCTCGCGCTCCACCGAGTGCCACAACCAGGACAAGGTGAGCATGGGCACCATCGCAGCCCGGGACGCGATCCGCGTGCTGGAACTGACCGAACAAGTGGCCGCCGCGACCTTGCTCGCCGCCAACCAGGGCGTCTGGCTGCGCAGCCGTGCCGAAGACGCACGTCCACTGCCACCGGCCCTGGCCGCCATGCACCAGCAACTGGCCGAGGATTTCCCGCCGGTCATCGAAGACCGCGCCCTGGAAGGCGAACTGCGCCTGTGCCTGCAACGCATCGCCGAGCAACACTGGAGGCTGCATGCGTAGCCAAGGTGTTTTGCACGTCGACACGCAGATCGTGGTGCCATTTTTCGACGTCGATTCGATGAACGTGGTCTGGCACGGCCATTACGTCAAATACCTGGAAGTGGCCCGCTGTGCCCTGCTCGACCTGATCGGCCACAACTACAACGACATGCTCGAATCCGGCCATGCGTGGCCGGTGATCGACCTGCAGTTGCGCTACGTACGCGGTGCCGTGTTCGGCCAGGCCCTGACCGTGCGCGCCAGCCTGGTGGAGTGGGAAAACCGGCTGAAGATCAACTACCTGATCAGTGACGCCGCGACAGGCGAACGCTTCACCCGGGCCAGTTCAGTGCAAGTGGCCGTGGACATGGCCACTCGCGAGATGCTGCTGGCTTCGCCACGGGTCTTTGTCGAAGCCGTCGAGAGGAAACTGTCATGAAGCGCCTGTTCATCTGGCTGCTGCTGTGCAGCCTGTCGCCGCTGGCCCAGGCGTTCGATCTACAGCAATTAAGTGACCAACTGGCCCGCCCGGAGGTGATCCACGGCCAGTTCATCCAGGAAAAACACCTGCGCGCCCTGCCCCAGCCCCTCACCAGCAGGGGCCACTTCGTGCTGGCGCAAAACCAAGGGCTGCTGTGGTTGCTGCAAACCCCGCTGCAACAGGACTACCGCATCACCGCCCAAGGCATCGCCCGGCGGGACGGCAATGCCTGGCAAATGCTGCCGAACAAGAGCGCCGGCGCCGAGCAGAACCGGCTGTTCCTAGCGGTATTACAGGGCGACAGCAGTGGCCTGCAACGGGATTTCGAGCTGAGCCTGTCGGGCGAGCCGCAGCAGTGGAAGCTCACCTTGACCCCGCGCTCGGTGCTGCTCAAGCAAGTCTTCAACCAGATCAACATTGACGGCGGCGAACTGGTCCAGCGCATCGAACTGCTGGAAACCCAGGGCGACAGCACCGTGCTGCGCATGCTGGACGCTACCGCCGCGCAACCTTTGAGCGAAGCGGAGCAACATGATTTTGCCGAGTGAACGGATGCTGCCCCGGCTGTTCCTGATCCTGCTGCTGGCGGTGCTCGCGCTCGCCGGCTGGCAATGGCGCAACGGCGCGCCCCTGTCGGCCAACCTCATGGAGCTGGTACCGGGCACATCGCCCGATGCCCTGGAGCTGATCGCCGAGCAGCGCATGCAAGAGCCGCTCAACCGCGAGGTGCTGGTGCTGGTCGGCCATACCGATCGCCAGCACGCCATCGCCCTGGCGCAAACCCTGGGCGAGCAATGGCAGGCCAGCGGCCTGTTCGACAAGGTGCAGTGGACGCTGCAGGCCGACTTGCCGGCGCTGCGCGCGCAACTGCTCAACGGCCGGCTGGCGATGCTCTCGGCGGCGGACCGGGCGCAATTGATCGAGCAGCCCCAGGCGTTCATCCAACAGCGGGTGCAAGCCCTGTTCGATCCGTTCAGCGGCTTCAGCCTGGTGCCGAACCAGGACGATTGGCTGGGCCTGACCGGGCGTATCCAGAACAGCCAGCCACAACGCGGCGCAATCAAATTCGACATCGGCAGCGGTGCATTGGTCGCCGATGCCGACGGTAAAAGCTGGGTGATGCTGCGGGCTCGCGCCCAGGGTAACGCCTTCGACATGGACCTGCCGCTGCAAGTGGCCGAACTGCTGCAACTCAGCCGCGACCAGGCTAGCCAGGCCCAAGGGCAACTGCTGGCCGCCAGCGGCCTGCTGTACGCCGCCAGCGGCCAGCAACAGGCATCGCGGGATATCACCTGGGTTGGCGGTGGTGCAAGCATCGGCATCTTGCTGCTGCTGTTGCGCGCCTTCCGGCGCCTGCGTGTGTGGCTGGCGTTCGTGCCGGTGCTGGTGGGCATGCTGTTCGGCGCGGTGGCGTGCGTGGCGTTGTTCGGACGCATGCATGTGATGACGTTGGTACTGGGTTCGAGCCTGATCGGTGTCGCGGTGGATTATCCGCTGCACTACCTGTCCAAGAGCTGGAGCCTCAAGCCATGGCGCAGTTGGCCGGCCTTGCGCCTGACCCTGCCGGGGCTGAGCCTGAGCCTGGCGACCACCTGCATCGGCTACCTGGCCCTGGCCTGGACGCCGTTCCCGGCCCTGACCCAGATCGCGATATTTTCCGCCGCTGGGCTGGTCGGCGCCTACTTGACCGCGGTCTGCCTGTTGCCGGCGCTGCTCAAAGGCACAGACCTGCGTCCGGCCCAGTGGCCGCTGCGGCTGTGCGAATGCCTGCTCCAGATCCGCCAAGCGTTATTGGCGAGGGAGCCCACGCCGGTGCTGCTGGTGCTGTTGCTGCGCTTCTGCGCGGGCGGCCTCTGGCACCTGACCACGAAAAACGACATCCGCCAATGGATCGGCACACCCCAGCACCTCACCGACGAAGCCCGCGACATCGCGCGCATCACCGGCTTCCAGCCCACCAGCCAGTTCTTCCTGATTCGCGCCGATGATCAGCCCCAACTGCTGGAGCGCCAGACCGCCCTCAACGAGCGACTGGACCAGTTGATCGCCCTGGAAAAACTCCAGGGCTACCTGTCGCTGAACCAACTGGTAAGCCCGCCCGCCGACCAGCAGAAAGTGCGCCAAGCACTGGCCCGATTGCCGGACTTCTGGCAACCGCTGCTCGACCTGGGCGTGCCGCTCGCCGCACTGCAAGGGGAGCTGGCGCAATTGCAGGCCTTGCCGGCGACAGACATCAATGCCGCGCTGGCCGGCCCCCTGGCCGAGCCGTACCGCACACTCTGGCTCGGCCCCACGGGGCAAGGCGTGGCCGCCATGATCAGCCTGCAAGGCTTGAACGATGCCGCGCTGCTGCGCGTGCAAGCCTTGGACCTGCCGGGCGTGCAACTGGTGGATCGCCTGGGTGACCTGAACCGGGTCTTCGCCGCCACGCAGGTCAGCGCCGCCGAGTTGAACCTGGCCTCCTGCGTGCTGATTGTGCTGCTGCTGATCTGGCCTTTCGGGGTCAGCGCGGCCTTGCGCATCGTTGCCCTGCCGTTGCTGGCCGCGCTGTGCAGCCTGGCGAGCCTCGGCTGGCTGGGACAACCACTGACGTTGTTCAGCCTGTTCGGCCTGTTGCTGGTGACGGCCATCGGCGTCGATTACGCGATCCTGATGCGCGAACAGATCGGCGGTGCCGCCGTGAGCCTGCTGGGCACCCTGCTGGCAGCGGTCACCACCTGGCTGTCGTTCGGCCTGCTGGCATTGTCCAGCACACCGGCGGTGAGTAACTTCGGCCTGGCGGTGAGCCTGGGGCTGGCCTTCAGTTTCATGCTGGCGCCATGGGCCGGGCGCCAGGAACACCCTATACCTGCTCAAGAAGATCAACGATGACCCAGGATATTCAAGGAATCCCCATGCCTGTCACTGAAACGGAATATCGCCAGGTCGTCATCATCGGTGCCGGCCCCTCCGGTGCCATCGCCGCCGCCCTGCTCAAGCGCAAGGGCCACGATGTGCTGGTCATCGAGCGCCAGCATTTCCCACGGTTCTCCATCGGTGAGAGCCTGTTGTCCCATTGTCTGGATTTCGTTGAAGAAGCCGGCATGCTCGATGCGGTGAATGCCGCCGGGTTCCAGCGCAAGAACGGCGCCGCGTTTGCCTGGGGCGAACGCTACAGCGCCTTCGATTTTGGCGAGACCTTCAGCAACGGCAAGCCCACGACTTTCCAGGTGCAACGCGCCGACTTCGACAAGTTGCTGGCCGACCAGGCCGCCCTGCAAGGCGTGGAAATCCGTTACGGCCAAGCGATCACCAGCGCCGACTTCAGCCTCGCCAAGCCACGCCTGGGCGTGCAGCGCGAAGACGGCAGCGAGTACCTTGTCGAAGCCGACTTCGTGCTCGATGCCAGCGGCTATGGCCGCGTCCTGCCGCGCCTGCTGGACCTCGAGGCGCCGTCGAACTTCCCGGTGCGCCAGGCCGTGTTCACCCACATCGAGGATCGCATCGACGCCCCGGCGTTCGACCGGGAAAAAATCCTCATCACCACCCACCCGAGCAAACGCGACGTGTGGTTTTGGACCATTCCGTTCAGCGGCGGACGCTGCTCGGTGGGCGTGGTCGCGGCGGCGGAACATTTCGCCGGCCGTACCGACGACCTCGATGCCTGCCTGCGCGGTTTCATCGACGAAACCCCGAGCCTGGCCGGCGTGCTGCAGAACGCGGTGTGGGATACTCCGGCGCGGACCATCGGCGGCTACTCGGCTAACGTCAAGACCCTGCACGGCCCGGGCTTTGCCCTGTTGGGCAACGCCGCGGAATTCCTCGACCCGGTGTTCTCCTCCGGCGTGACCATTGCCATGCGGTCGGCGAGCATGGCCGCCGACGTGCTCCACCGTCAGCTGCAAGGTGAAAGCGTGGATTGGCAAAGCGAGTTCGCCGAGCCGCTCAAGCGCGGCGTCGATACCTTCCGCTGCTACGTCGAAGGCTGGTACGCCGGCACCTTCCAGGACGTGATTTTCTACACTGAAGGCTCTGACGACATCCGCCGCATGATCAGTTCGATCCTGGCCGGCTACGCCTGGGATCAGCGCAACCCGTTCGTCAGTGAACCCAAGCGGCGCCTGCGCATGCTCTCGGAAATCTGCGCGAGCCCGGCGCCGAGCCAGCAACCATGAGCTACCTGAGCGACAACTACGTCGAAGAAACCCGCTTCGGCTTCTGGTTCCTGCGCAGCCACACCTGGCAGCACCATGTGTTGCGCGTGGCGATCAACGATCTGCGCAGCCTGTTCAGCACCGCGCTGCCGGCCAACCCGGTACTGCTGGACGCCGGCTGCGGCCAGGGCAAATCGTTCCAGTACCTGCGCCAGGCGTTCGCACCACAACGCCTGATCGGCGTGGATGCCGACCCCCACAGCCTCGACCTGAGCCGGGAGGAAGCCGCGCGCCAGGGCATGGCCGTGGAGCTGATCGGCAGCGACTGCGCGACCTTGGCAGTGCCCGACGCCAGCGTCGACCTGCTGTTCTGCCACCAGACGTTCCATCATTTGGTGGAACAGGAAAAAGCCCTCGCCGAGTTCTACCGCGTCCTCAAGCCCGGCGGCTATTTGCTGTTCGCCGAATCCACCGAAGCCTACATCGACACCTGGGTGATCCGCTGGCTGTTCCGCCACCCGATGCACGTGCAGAAAAGTGCTGCGCAGTACCTGCAGATGATCCGCGATCAAGGGTTCCAGTTCGAAGAACGCAACGTGTCCTACCCGTACCTGTGGTGGAGCCGTGCCAAGGATTTCGGCCTACTGGAGCGCTTGGGCCTACGCCGGCCCAAGCCGTTTGGCGAACGTGAGGAAACCTTGGTCAACGTGGTGGCGCGCAAGCCTCGCGAAGGGGCTGCGGGATGATCCGTGGCCTGCTGATCGCCTGCGTGTTGCTGCTCAGTGCCTGCGCCAGCCAGGCACCACTGCCCGCCCGCACGCCAACCCTGGCATTGCCGATGCAACTGCACATCGAGCGGACACTGGCCGGCCAGCGTCAGGACTGGTTGCTGGTGGTCCAGCGCGAAGGCAGCGGCATCCGTTGGTCGATGATGGACCCGTTGGGCATTCCCCTGGCCCGCCAGCGCCTGGTCGACGGCCAGTGGCAGGCCGACGGTCTGCTGCCCCCCAATGCCGAGGCCCGGGAGTTGTTCGCCGCCCTGCTGTTCGCCCTGACGCCTGAGGTCGAGCTGCCCGGCAACTACCCGGCGGCGCGACAACAGGCGTCGCAACGGACCCTCGAGCGTCGTTGGCAGGTGCGCTACACACAACCGCTGGATTTTGAAATGAGCCTGCCCCAAGGCCTGCGCTACCGCATCACACCGTTGACCGAGAACGCCCCATGACCGCCTATTTGAATGCCCTCGGGGTGATCTGTGCCCTGGGTCGCGACAAACACACCGTCGCGCGCAACCTGTTTGCCGGTGACTGCTCGGGCGTGCGCAGCGAGACTGGCTGGGTGGCCGAACGGGCCTTGCCGGTCGCCGCGGTGCCCGGTGAACTCGCGTCCATCCCCCCGGCCCTGGCAGCGCAACGCAGCCGCAACAATCAACTGCTGCTGGAGGCGGGGCTGCAAATCCGCGCCGAGATCGACCAGGCCATCCAGGCCTACGGTCGCGCCCGCATCGGCATCGTCCTGGGCACCAGCACGTCGGGTATCGACGAGGCCAGCCAGGGCATCGCCCATTACCTGCGCGAGCAACGCTTCCCGGACGGCTATGACTATCAGCAACAGGAGCTCCGCGCGCCGGCCAACTTTCTTTCCGACTGGCTCGGCCTCAGTGGCCCGTCCTACGTGATTTCCACGGCCTGCACCTCCAGCGCCCGCGCCTTGATGAGCGCCCGGCGCCTGCTGGACCTGGGCCTGTGCGATGCCGTGCTGTGCGGTGGCGTGGACAGCTTGTGCAAATTGACCCTCAACGGTTTTTCCGCACTGGAGGCGGTGTCGAACGAGCGCTGCAATCCGTTCTCGGTGAACCGCAGCGGCATCAACATCGGCGAAGCAGCGGTGCTGTTTCTCATGAGCAAGACGCCAGGCGAGGGAGTACCGATTGCCTTGCTCGGCGACGGCGCCAGTTCCGATGCCCACCATATTTCCGCGCCTGAACCCAGCGGTCGCGGCGCGCGCCAGGCCATGGAAAAAGCCCTGCGCTGCGCCGGCCTCGACGCCAGCCAGATCGATTACCTGAACCTGCACGGCACGGCCACCCAACACAATGACGCCATGGAAAGCCAGGCCGTGGCTGGGCTGTTTCCGGCGGGCGTGCCCTGCTCGTCCACCAAGCCCATGACCGGCCATACCCTCGGTGCGGCGGGGGCGTTGGAAGCGGCGTTCTGCTGGCTGGCCCTGAGCACCGAAAACACCGCCCTGGCCCTTCCGCCGCATGTCTGGGACGGCCAGGCCGATCCTGCCCTGCCGGCGCTGGACTGGGTCACCACCCACACCCGCCTGGACCCGGCCACCCCGCGCCGCCTGATGAGCAACTCATTTGCCTTCGGCGGCAACAACGTCAGCCTGATTATCGGAGACGCCCCATGATTGACTGGCCGCTCGCCGAACTGCTGCCCCATGCCGGCGACATGATCCTCATCGACCGGATCCTGTCGTTCGATGACGAACAGATCCACACCCACGCCACCGTCACGTCCGGCGGCTTGTTCAACCGTGACGACGGTGCGCTGCCGGCCTGGGTCGGCATCGAGTTGATGGCCCAGAGCGTCGCGGCGTTTGCCGGTTGCCACGCACGCCAACGCGGCGATGCCGTGGCGCTGGGTTTTCTGCTCGGCACCCGCAAGTTCGAATGCAACGTCGACTGTTTTCCCCTTGGCACCGAGCTGAGCATCCATGGTGTGCGCTCCCTGGAAGACGACAACGGCATGGGCGTGTTCGAATGCCACATCCACGCGCCAGGCATCCATGCCATGGCCCGGCTCAATGTCTTCCGTCCCCCCCAGGCCGCCCATTACCTTCATGAACCGTCCGCAACAGGAAACCCGTCATGACTGAATCCGTACTGGTCACCGGCTCCAGCCGTGGCATCGGCCGCGCCATCGCCCTGCGCCTGGCCCAGGCCGGGCATGACATCGTGCTGCACTGCCGCAGCGGCCGCGCCGAGGCCGAAACGGTCCAGGCCCAAATCCAGGCCCTGGGCCGCAACGCCCGGGTGCTGCAATTCGACGTGGCCGACCGCGCCGCCTGCAAGGCCATTCTCGAAGCCGACGTGGAAACCCACGGCGCCTATTACGGCGTGGTGCTCAATGCCGGCCTGACCCGCGATGGCGCCTTCCCGGCCCTGAGCGAGGACGATTGGGATGTGGTGATGCGCACCAACCTCGACGGTTTCTACAACGTGCTGCATCCGGTGATGATGCCGATGATCCGTCGCCGCGCCGCCGGACGGATCGTCTGCATCACCTCGGTTTCCGGGCTGATCGGCAATCGCGGCCAGGTCAACTACAGCGCCTCGAAGGCCGGTTTGATCGGCGCGGCCAAGGCATTGGCAATCGAGTTGGGCAAGCGCAAGATCACCGTCAACTGCGTCGCGCCGGGGTTGATCGACACTGCCATGCTCGATGAAAACGTACCTGTGGAAGAACTGATGAAAATGATCCCCGCCCAGCGCATGGGCACCCCGGAAGAAGTGGCGGGCGCGGTGAACTTCCTGATGTCCGCCGAAGCCGGCTACATCACCCGGCAGGTCCTGGCCGTCAACGGAGGCTTGTGCTGATGAAGCGCGTCGGCGTCACCGGCATGGCCGGCATCACGTCCATAGGCAGCGACTGGGAGACCATCGCCGCCAACTTCGCCGCCAACCGCAGCGGCATCCGGCGCATGGATGAGTGGGACCGTTTCACCGAACTGAACACCCGCCTGGCCGGGCCCATCGACGACTTCCAGGTTCCGGCCCACTGGACCCGCAAGCAACTACGCAGCATGGGCCGGGTCTCGCGCCTGGCGGTGGGCGCGGCGGAACAGGCCCTGGCCGATGCCGGCCTGCTGGGCGACGAATCGATCAAGGACGGGCGCATGGGCGTGTCCTGCGGTTCGTCCACCGGCAGCACCGACGAGATCAAGGCGTTCGGCAACATGCTGCTCAACAGCGTGGCCGAAGGGTTGCACGCCAACTCCTACGTGCGAATGATGCCCCACACCACGGCGGCCAACATCAGCATCTTTTTCGGGCTGACCGGACGGCTGATCCCGACGTCCAGTGCCTGCACCAGCGGCAGTCACGGCATCGGCTATGCCTACGAAGCCATCAAGTTCGGCCGCTTGCCGCTGATGCTCGCCGGCGGTGCGGAAGAACTGTGCCCGACCGAAGCGATGGTCTTCGATGCCCTATACGCCACCAGCCTGAAAAACGATGCGCCGCAAACCAGCCCGCGGCCCTACGACAAGGGTCGCGATGGCCTGGTGATCGGCGAAGGCGCCGGCATGCTCGTGCTGGAAGAACTGGAGCACGCCCTGGCCCGGGGCGCACGGATTCACGCCGAGATCGTCGGCTTTGGCAGCAACGCCGACGGCCAGCACGCCACCCGCCCCGAACTGATCACCATGCGCCGGGCCATGGAACTGGCCTTGGAAGACGCCGGCCTCGAACCCTCGGCCATCGGCTACGTCAATGGCCATGGCACCGCCACCGAACAGGGCGACATTGCCGAAACCCAGGCCACCAGCAGCCTGTTTGGCGAACACATGCCCATCAGCTCGCAGAAGAGTTTCCTCGGCCACACCCTGGGCGCCTGCGGAGCGCTGGAGTCCTGGTTCAGCATCGAAATGATGAACCGCGACCTCTACGTGCACACGTTCAACCTCGATGAAGTCGACCCCCAGTGCGGCAAGCTCGATTACCTGCGCAACGAATTCCGGCCGATGAGCCATGAATACGTGATGAACAACAACTTCGCCTTTGGTGGGGTCAACACCTCGCTGATTTTCCGCCGCTGGCACTGATAACCGCTATCCCTGGTCAAGGAGACTGATGATGTCATTGAAGAAAATCGCTGTTACCGCCGCCCTGTTGCTCAGCGCCATGCCGACCCTCAGCCAGGCCCGTGATACCACGCTTTACCTGCCTTTCGACAAAGTCGTCAACGAAGCCATCCGCACCGGCAAGATCGACCGCAGCGTGAAGTTCTACCTGGCGGGCGACGAGCCACAGGGCAAAGTCAGCGTGCTCAGCGCGGGCGAGGTCACCAATAAAAAAACCAACGCCTTCAACAAATCCGACGTAGAAGCCTGCGAATGGGTGGTGCAATCGGCGCTGATCAGCCTGCACCAAGCCGCCAAGGCCGCGGGCGCCAACGCCGTCATCAACATCGTCAGCTTCTACAAGCGCAACGAACGCCGGGATGCCACCACCTATGAATGCCACGCCGGCGCGATCATGGCCGGCGTTGCGTTGAAAGGGGATCTGGCGAAGGTGCAATAAAAAAAGCACCTCGGCCATGCCCTTGCGATCTTCGCTGGAATGTAGGAGCTGTGTAGGAGCTGTCGAGTGCAACGAGGCTGCGATCTTTCCCCAAACACTTGAGTCCCAAGTGAAAGATCAAAAAATCAAAAGATCGCAGCCTTCGGCAGCTCCTACAGGGTCCGATAGCGGTGGATCAGCGATGGTGATGTTGGCTATGCTGCCGTCATCGCGAGCAAGCTTGCTCCCACAGGGCTTGGTGGCGTGCCCAGATACTCCGAACACCCAAAATCCACTGTGGGAGCGAGCTTGCTCGCGATAGCGGCGGGTCAGTACCGGTGATGTTGGCTGTACAGCCGTCATCGCGAGCAAGCTCAGCTCCCACAGGGTTTGGGCTTGACGCCTCGGTGCTCTTCAACCTGTTTGGAGAATCCCAGCAGTCCGTGTAACAGCCATGAATCTTGCTCCCGCTGGGCTGCGCAGCAACCCCTGTTTTATTAGCCGTTCTCCTTCATCGCATTCGGGTGCAGGTAATAAACCTCCGCCAACCTAAGCGCAGGTAAAAAGTCCTCCGCCATCGGCACCCCCTCCCGCACGATGATCATGAAACGTTTCTGCAGCGTATTAATAATCTCATCGCCATTGCTCAAGCGACTGCCGACCAGCGCAATGTCGCTATTGTTTTTCCCGGCGCCAGTGATGATCCGTGCCGTGCTGCCATCGGCATATACCACCTCATCGCCTTTCTGCGCGGCGCGTACTTTCCAGCCATTATCCAAGGTGAACGTCAACGACGACGACACCTGCTGGATCGTCCCGCCGTCACGCGTCTGGCTGCCCTCTGTGGCCACTCGGTAGATGGCGATGGGCGGATGAGCTTCGACGAAGGCTTTTTGTCGGTTCATGAATGCCGCGACTTCTTCGCCGTAACCCTCCAGTTGGCGTGGCTCCAAGTACAAGTCATCCAAATGACGAAGTGATTCCTGGGAGATTTCGTTGGTGTAAGGGGCATCCAAAGATGAGTGCATTTCCAAGGGCCTTATTCATGGGCTTCAGGCTGCGTTCCTTTGCGCCGGGAATGCGCACTGAGCCGGACGATTCGGAATGATGAATAAGACGTTGCTGGGCAGGTGAGTCGCAATCCCAACGGCGTGGCATCTGGGACAAATAGGAAGTGTCGTAACCGGAAATGCGCACTTTCCTACAATCTCGATGCAACGCGACCATTCCCGGGGACGGACGCTGGCCGAGCAGGCTACTTTTATCGCCGCGCAACCGCACTCACTGACATTGATAAACACCGGGCACTGGTTGCTTGAAGAGCAATCACAAGCCACCCGCGACGCGATCCTGGCGTTCCTGCGGTACAAAGAATATCCGCGATCCCTGAAACTCGTGACTCCACACTGACAACTGCACTGCCGCCCTTCCTTCGTGCGGTATCTATTTACCGCTCCTGCGTCGGTTTTCCCCAATAGCTTGTCTTTTCCGAAACTTTCCCAGGAAGAGACTATGTTGGATCACGACTTATCGGGCCAGATCAACGCCTCGCAGCAACGAATAATAAACCTGAGCAAAGCCGCGCCACGGCCTTCTGAGGTCACCCGGCAGCACCTGGACTATTGGCTCAAACGAAGCTTTCCCATCCTGGCGGGCGACATGACGGTGGACAAGCTGTCCGTGCGTGTATCGCAAAAAGCTTCCGTCCCTCAATCGGACGGTGAGCCCAACGGGTCAAGCTCCGAACCAACGGATAAAGACATCACCAGCCTTGAGATCTTTTTCTGGCGCGCCATCACCGGCCAGATCGATATCAGCGACAGCTTGGCGGATCTGGATAACCTTGAAATAGTCCAGGAATTGGACAGTTCCAAGCGAGTGCCCACCCTTCTGAACAGTCATCGGGCGAAAGAAAAATTCCGTCAACTGCTCAATACCACGCCAGTCGCTTATGAACAGCTGCTCACGATGTCGCTGGATAACTTCTGGGATAGGCCCGCCGCGTTCAGCCAGGGACAAAGCGTCAACGGCTGGTTGGCGGACGAACTCGCTACGCAACTCAAGGCACTGGCGGACCTTCATCTACACGACAAGACGCTGAGCCGGCAGATGCACAAGGCGATAATGGACTCGCTGTCGGCGCCGGACGCGGCGTCTCGAAACAAGCTGGCGGAACGTTACAGGCCCTGGGTGTACAGCCTGAGCGCCATCTACCTTGATTGGGGATTGTCCGTTCCGGTGACCAGCGCCGTTGCCCTGTCCCGGCACAACGCAGATACGGATTGGGGCGGAGCCGTACTGTACCGTCCCGGTAAGCCGTTGGAGATCTACGAGAATTTGCAGCAACTGAAGACCTCGTTCATAGGCGACAGCGCCGCCGATGAGGTGGAGCTCGTGCCGTTGGCGCAAAACTTCCTGACGCGTTTGGCCACGGACGTGCGTACGGCGCAAAAAGCCGCCATTCGCGATGCTTTGTCGGATGACATTGTCGAAGGGGAAAACATCTCCAGTTGGGTGCATCGGCTGGACGCCGCAGCGGACCTGGGTATTCGACTGGATCTGGCTGGCGTCCTGGACGAACGTGAGTTTCGGCTGAAACTGGCAAGCCTCGATCATTGGCTCCACGCCAACCCGCACATCATCGGCAACGATCGCCTGGCATGGTGGAAAGCGACGCAGGCCCTGCAGAACACCATCGCCGATACGCCAGCACCGCCGGACCCAGTGTCGATGGCCACTCCAGAGGCCATTCGAGACCAGGCCCGCACGCTACTCGCCGGCTACATCAAGGAAAAATACCCACCTGCCGACCCTGAAGACATCACCCTGAGCATTCGAAAAGAGGCGCTTGATCCGCACGCACCGACGGGCCATTCACCGTTCGGGTCCGGGGTCTCCATGGGCAGTGCGCAAGCGTTCCATGACGACAGGCGCTCCCTGACGGACTGGGCGATGTCCAACCTGACAGATGATGAACGCCAGGCAGCTCACCACACCGTGGTCGGCCCGTTGAGCTTCCCGCAGATTGTCGAGGTCATCGAGCGGGCAGACGTGGGTGCGCGCCTTCCGGTGGTGCTGCAACGCATGGCACGGGAGCGACAGACTCAATGGATGAGTGTGAAAGCAACGCAAATGCGGGCCGAGGTGTGGGCGGCCCACATCTCGGGAGACTTGCGACACGACAAGGACAACACCGGCGTGAAGCTGGTCTTGGCGGCGCTGGATTGCCCTGGGTCGGCGGGACGTGACAAGGTCAACGGGCACGAAGTGGTCGTCCGGCAATTGCATTGGGGCGACAGCGTGCTGAAGGACCTGCTTGCGTTCGGAGTGAAGTCATTCGCCAGCCGCCCTTCGTTGACCTTGTACACGCCAGGTGCGCCGGATGGAAAGACCTTCAGGGACGTGGATACATCAGGCAGCGGTCGAGCGCTGCAGACGGCGTTGGCGCAGACCCTCACGGCCACACCGCAAATGACCCGCTGGCTGATCTCCCAACTTCCGCTGCTGGAGCAAGCCGCACAGCTCGCAAGCCTGTTGCCGGCAGAGGACAACCTGACCATCCCAGAGAAAATCAAGAAGGTCACGCAATCTGTTTTCACTTGGTCGAAGGACAGGACGCGAAGCGATTTCGCCTTGAAAGTCACTTCACCCGTGGTCGAGGGAGACCTGTTCAAGGCACTGCATGAAACGCAAATAACCCATGCCCTCAAAACGGTACAGGCCCTGACAGTGACCAACGCCGAACGCGACAGCGCGGCGGCTCGGGAAGGGCGTCGCAACGGTGTAGCCCTGTTGACGGGGGCTATGTCGATGGCACCGGCAGGCCGCTTGGCTGGGACAGTGGGACGCGCAATTCTACCGACCATGGCAGGCGGTGCCGCCGTCTCGGCGATACAGGATGAAGGCGGTAGCGTCAGCCAGTGGGCAAGCGATTTCATCCGCGGGCTGGGTGAGGTGCTTGCCGAAGGCGGGCAAGATTTGATCATGGCCCGCGCGACGCGGCCCAGAGGCAACGCCTACCCGGCCTTGGCATCGCTGCCTCGCATGCCGGACCCGCGGTTGGAGGCATTCCAACTGAAAGGCTTCGAGGGCAAGGGCCTGGTGCCGGAGGGGCGCAACCGCTATAGGGATTTGCACGGGCAGGGTTATCTGAAGCTAGGCAAAGATTATTTCAAGAGGGCTTTCCAGGACGGCGAGCAAGTCATCTACGCGCCGAACAACCGCACGGACCAGCGCACAGTGACGTGGGAAAACGGCCAATGGACCGTTCAGGAGCGCCGGCGTTTGCTCGGCGGTGGTGTGTATTGGAGTCGACCCCAAGAACGTCCGGAAGACAAGAAACACAACGCCTTGGTGGAAGGGGTCCTGCCCAACGGGCATGACCTCCCCAGTGAGGCAGTCGATGTGATGAAACGTGTGATTCACTCAATGCCGGAAACATTGCTGGACCGCGTACTTCAAGAAAGCATGAACGATATAGGCGCCCCCAATATCGAAAGCTACCGCTTGCACTTGAAACAGATCAATCGGCAGAACGCTAAAGATTACGAACCCAAACGTAAACATCTACTTCATAAGCTTGGCATTTGGGATCTTGTCGAACAAACGAGTGGTACGCTTCAAAAAGAAAAAAACCTCTCCCTGAGCCTTCCGCAAAAATATCGACTTTATGACACGCTCATCCTGCACAAGGAGGAATTCATCCTCGAAGGACGCCTGAAGGCCAGTGCAACTATCCTGCCGGATAACGTAACCGGTGCGAAATACATTGTGATCACTCCAAGAAACGGGCGAAAAAAAGACGCCGTCGACAAAATATCGAAAGACATCAGCGACACAGTCCAAGTTGTCGAGAAACGGCTGGAATCCAAACTTGACACCTTGTTCCCTGGAGACGAACCCTCCGTGGTTGCTGCAAGAGAGGCCTATATCGAATCACCGGAATATCGAATCGACAATATTGATGAGTTTCGAAAAGAGCGACTGCGCCGACACAAGCCCGGGCTGCTCACGGAGATCAGGAACTACAAAATTCGCCATATCATCATTAACCGGGGCAAGACACAGCGAAGTGCGCATCTCACCACCGAAAATGACATCGATACCTTCACCCGCTCCCTCAAAAACTACAGCCCATTCGATATCGAGCTGGTCACCCAAGCCGCCTCCCACAAGGGGACCGGACAAGCAGCCTCTTCGGCTCCTGCCCCTGCCGCGGCGAAGCCCTCGACGGTTATCCCTGAGTACACGGTGACAGTCAGTCCCCTGGCTGACGCGCAGATGTCATATGACAATTTCCCGGCCCCCGCCCGGGCGAAAGTCAGCGAAATCATGGATGACCTCCGAGCCGGCAGAATCACCACTAAAAAAATCAACCGCTATTACTGGTACGACATGGCACAGTTGGCTCCCGGCGGCGGACGGGGCGCATGGCGCGCCGCATTCGAACGTCAAGGCAATACCTGGATTCTCCAAGGCTTCTACGACTATCACGCCACCAGACACGCCACGTTTTGGGGGGACTAAGCCAAGCGCAAGGCCAGCCCCGGGAGTTGGGCAAACAGGCGCGGCCTGCGTCGAATGCCATCGTTAGGCACTGGATGATTGCGCTCCGTCGGTCAACAGCCCTATGAATGCTTGTGCCATCGGCGAACGCTGGTCCTTGCGCTGGACCAGCCACACCGCCGAAACCGCCGCCGGGTCGAGCAGCGGCCGATAGACCACGCCGTCGATACGCATGCGTTGGTAAGATGCCGGCCGCTCCGAGCCCCCGCGGCCAGCCGCCACCAGGCCGATGATGGTCATGGCCTCCCCGGCTTCCGGGGCGAAGTGCGGGCTGAAACCGGCGTCGCGGGCCAACGATAAAAGCGGGGCGTACAGACCGCTGCCGTAGCTTCGTGGGAAAAATACGAAAGGCTCGTGGGCCAGCGCCGACAAGTACAAGCCTTCGTCGCTGCGCTGGGCGAGCGGATGCTTGGCGCTGAGCACGGCTACCAGCGGATCGCGGCTGAGTTCGATTTCCCTCAGGGTATCGGGCAGGGGCAACGGCCGCATGATGCCCACCTCGATGGCTTCGTCCACCAACGCATCCGAGACCTGGGTGCTGCTCATTTCCCGCAGGTTAAGGTGAACGGCCGGGAAGCGTTGACGGAAGGCGAAGATGGCTTGGGGAATGGTCGAGTTGAACGGTGCCGAGGACGTGAAGCCGATCTTGAGTTCGCCTAACTCCCCCAGTTGCGCACGGCGGGCCACGTCGGCGGCCTTGTCGACCTGGGCCAATACCCGTCGCGCTTCTTCAAGGAACAACCGTCCGGCCTCGCTCAATTCGACCCGACGATTGGTACGCTCGAACAGCCGCGCGCCAATCTCCTGCTCCAGTGCCTGGATCTGCTGGCTCAACGGCGGCTGGGAGATCCCCAGGGCCAGCGCGGCGCGGCCGAAATGCAGTTCTTCGGCAACGGCGATGAAATAACGCAGGTGACGCAGTTCCATGGGCCCCCCAATAGGTCGTTTAACGTCTTAAACAGGTCGAACAATATATTGGATAGAAACATTAGCCGGCTATATGCTTTTTTCATCGCCTGCCTGATCGTGTCCTTGCGAGGTCCACCGTGAAAACTGCTGTCGCTCCACTGGCCCATGAAATCCCGCCGCGTGCGCAGGACGTCGCCGTCGAACTCAAGGACATCTATATCGAGAAAGGCACGCCGTTGTTCATGCGCACGGTGCTGGCGCTTTTCTGCGGTGGCTTTGCGACCTTCGCCCTGTTGTATTGCGTGCAACCGATGATGCCGCTGCTGTCCAAGGAGTTTTCCATAAACGCGGCGCAGAGCAGCCTGGTCTTGTCGGTGGCGACCGGCCTGCTCGCCATCGGCCTGTTGATCACCGGTCCGATTTCCGACCGCATCGGCCGCAAATCGGTGATGGTCACGGCGTTGTTCGCCGCGTCGCTGTGCACGATTGCCAGCGCGATGATGCCGACTTGGGAAGGTGTACTGCTGCTACGCGCCTTCGTCGGGCTGTCGTTGAGCGGGTTGGCGGCGGTGGCGATGACTTACCTGAGCGAGGAAATCCACCCCAAGCACATTGGCTTGGCGATGGGGCTGTACATCGCCGGCAACGCCATCGGCGGCATGTGCGGACGCCTGATCGCCGGGGTCTTGATCGACTTCGTCAGCTGGCACACCGCGATGCGGGTGGTAGGTGGCCTGGCGCTGATTGCGGCGGCGGTGTTCTGGCGGATTCTTCCCGAGTCACGCAACTTCCGTCCCCGTTCCCTGCATCCGCGCAGTCTGTTGGACGGTTTCACCCTGCACTTTCGCGATGCCGGGTTGCCGCTGTTGTTTCTCGAAGCGTTCGTGCTGATGGGCGCATTCGTGACGCTGTTCAACTACATCGGCTATCGCCTGCTGGCCGAGCCTTATCATCTGGACCAGGCCTTCGTCGGGTTGCTGTCGGTGGTGTACCTGTCGGGTATCTACAGCTCGGCAAAAGTCGGCGCACTGGCGGACCAGCTCGGTCGGCGCAAAATGCTCTGGGCGACCATCGCGCTGATGCTCGCGGGCCTCTTGCTGACCATGGCCACGCCGCTGTGGCTGGTGATCCTGGGCATG
The DNA here is from genome assembly GCF_023701885.1 of Pseudomonas sp. CG7. NCBI lineage: Bacteria > Pseudomonadati > Pseudomonadota > Gammaproteobacteria > Pseudomonadales > Pseudomonadaceae > Pseudomonas > Pseudomonas sp. CG7. The sequence continues at coordinate 58,337 of NZ_JABAEE010000009.1, forward strand.
CTGGTGTTCACCTTCGGTTTCTTCGGCGCCCATTCGGTGGCCAGCAGTTGGATCGGCCGCCGCGCCCTCAAGGCCAAGGGCCAGGCCTCGTCGCTTTATCTGTTCAGCTATTACGCTGGATCCAGCGTTGCAGGGACGGCGGGCGGCGTGGCCTGGCACCTGGGCGGCTGGAACGGGATCGGTTTGTTCATTGGTGGCTTGCTGGTGATGGCGTTGTGGGTGGCGGTGAAGCTGGCGAAATTGCCGTTGTTGCCGGGGAATGTGCAGGGCTAGCCCTCACTTCCACCTCCGGGACAGCGTGGCTACTTTGTGGCGAGGGAGCTTGCTCCCGCTGGGTGGCGCAGCCGCCCCAAAAACAGAGACCGCGGTGCAACAGGTACGCCCTGCAAACCGGTCTACGGCTGCTGCGCAGCCGAGCGGGAGCAACCTCCCTCGCCACAAAAGCTCATATTCCTGATCAACGTTGTTGTGCGTTCGGTGAGTCATTGACGCAACACCACCCGAGCACTCAGCACACCCTCTTCCACTTCCAGCGTCAGCGATCGCAGCACCGCCCCCTCCCGCTCTTGTTGATCCAACCACTGCAGCAACGCACTCGCATCGCCACTGACAGCGAGTCGCAACGAGTCGCCGTCGGCCTCCATTTCCGCCATGTCCAACCCCGCTGCCGTCGCGCTTGCATTGACGCGCACCGACAAGGGTCGGGTGGCGGCAGTCCTATGCCGGGAGGGTTCGGCGCGCTGGATCCGGGCGGTCAGTACGGCTTGTTGGCGATGCTGTCGTTCGGCAACCTCCAGTCGTTGCCGGGTCGGTTGGCAAATCGCGGTGTAGGCCAGCGCCACCGACAACACTCCGGCCAGCCCCCGCAACAAGCCTTGCTCTCGGCGCGAGAGGTTTCCCCAGGCCTGTTTCAAGACCCGCCATCCATCGATGTTCATCAACGGCTCTCCAGTGTGAGGATGGCCTGCACGCGGTTGTTTTGCTTGCTGGCGCTGCCCAGGGTGACGGGCAATCCGTTTTGCTGTCCGCGTTCACGCAGTTGTTCAAGCTCGACAAAACTGTTCGCCGTCAGCTGGATTTTCCAGCCTTCGCCTTCGCGGAAATCGATGCGCTGCACCTCAACGTTGCTGGCACCGATCACCTGCTCGGTCAGCCGGGTCAGACGCGCAACCTGAGTGTCCGGACCTGGCCCACGACGGCTCTGCAATGCCTGGAACTGCGCCGCCAGGTCGACGATCCGTTCCTGCTCCGGATGCAACGACTTGAATCGCTGTTCGCTTTGGACGTACAGACGCCGGGTTTCACTTTCAAGAAAGCCTATGCGCGCTTCACTGAAGGCCCAAGTGAGCATCAGCGCGCCGAGCGCAGCCACCGAAGTGCCCCGCCACGGCAGCGGTGGCCGGCGCCGACGGAACTCGCCCTGCAGCAGGTCAATGGGATGTCCGCCCGTGCTCAACAGCCACTCATCGATGCCTTGGCGATCACGCTCCTCGTCCAGCCAGTGCATCTCTTCAGGCAAGCCAGGCTTGAGCGTTGCCAAGCCCTGTACCGACAACGACATCCGCGCCGACAGTCCTCCACCCAACAGCCAGCGGCCGAACCAGCGCACCCCAAACGCCAGGTCATCGGCAATCAGATCAGCATCGACATGCACCGCACGGGTATCGATGCCTTGTTCGGCGAGCAGCGCCAACAGCGCCTGGAACCGGCCCCGCGCCGTCACCATCAGCGGATAGCGGTGCTGACGGTCCCGCGGGCCGATGCTGATGTGCAGCGCCTCCAGGTTTTCACTCAGTTGCTCTTCGATGGCGAATGCGAGGGCCTGGGGCCGGGGCTGGCGTCGAGACGGCCACGGATCGCTGCGCAACCAACTGCACATTTCCATTGGCAACAGCACATCGACGGGCCGGCCGTTCAACTCGCCGGCCGCCTCGTGCAACGGCAGGCGACGACGCTCGCCGGTTGGCGACCACACGCAGCATGGCCAGTTGGCGCAAGGCGCGTCCAGGCCTTCAGCGGTCAGGTAAAGCCAGGCTTTCATCAAGGAAACTCGCTGGGGCTGAAGGGTAAGAAACGACGCTGACGAACCGTCCAGCGCCCACTGACAGAATCGCGCTCGATATCCGAGGCCAGGCGCAGACGGCGGTCGCCATGGATCACGCTCACCGTGATTCGAAACCAGCGGCTGCCCACGCCCAACCCATGGCTGTTGAGGCCGACTCCGGACAGCAACGGGTCGTTGGTAAACGCCTGCACGCCGGCGTATGGCGCGTGACGACGCTGGTTGACCAATGCCTGGGTGGGCCCGGCTTTCATCCCATCGAGGGTCATCAGCACACGCTGCGAGGCGGTATTGATGTTCAGCCGCGCGTCCTTGGGCAGCAACACCACCCAGGGTTCCAGGCGCTGCAGCGTCTGGCCGTCGACGCCTGGCAGCAGACGCAGTTGACTCAACTCCTGCACCGGCCCGACCTGGGGCAACGTCAGTGGCGGCAGATCCAGCACGGCCAGCAGGCGACTCCAGCGACCGAGGCTGACCTGATCGATTTGCCCCAGGGCCAGCAGCGTGTTGAGATTCAGGCGCCCGGACAAATCCTCGATAGCGATGCGCAGCTCGGCGCCGTCCACCTCCAACACGGGTTCGAGCCGAGCCCAATCCTGGCTCAGGTCAACGGGCCCGGACGACGTGATCCCACTGCCTTCCAACACCACCCGCGCCCAGTCTTCCCCCGCCAATCCCAATTGCCGCAACTGGACCTGTTGCAGTTGCTGCGCGCTGCTGTGCAACAACAGGCGATGGCTGCGCAACAGGCTACCGACCAGCAGCAAGGCCAGGCTCAGCACCAGCAGCACGCTGATCAGCGCCACGCCGCGTTGGCGCCTCATGGCAGCGCCTCTGGCAACAGCAACACTCGACGGATCTGCTCGAAACGCCCCGCCGACACGATCAATTCCAGCGCCAGCGGCGCGCTGCCCCTCGCGGTTTCGCGGTGCCAGCCCTGCTGGCGGTCGAACACCCGCCAGCTCAGGCTGTGGACGTCGTCGAGCAATTTCTGCCGCTGCGCAAGCGTCGTGCCTTCACCGACTGTCTCGCGCCATAACGCGCCGCCCTGGAGCTGATAGCTCACCGCTTGCCGTTCGCTGCGCGGCTGGTCCAACGGGTTGCGCCAATGGCTGCGCTGCAAGCGCAAGTGCCCCGGCGCGAGCACGACCGAGTCGACAACCGCCTGCCACACATCCCGTTCGATCACGCCGACAGCGCGCTGCAAGGCCCGGATGTCGCGCTCATGCTGACCGGCTCCCTGTTGGGTCCGCACGACGCCATCGAACAACCGCCAACTGGCCAGGCCGAGCAAGGCAAAAATGCCGATGGCGATAACCAGCTCCAACAAGGTGAAACCCGACTGCTTATTCATGATGGCTTCGGATCCACCCGATGGTGCGGTACGCGACGGTCGCGCTGTCGCCGCGGCGAACCTGGATCTCGACCTGCAACAGCCGCCCATCACGAGCCGGGGCGATCCGCTGTTGCAAGACCCAATCGCGGCGATCAAGGTGCCGGCTCAGTCGCTGTTGTCCGGGCGGTGTGACGGCTTGCAGGCGCAGTTCGCTCAACTGATTGTCCGCCAGCCAGGCGCCGAACAGACGGTCCTCCAGGCCAGCGCTTTGCTTGAGCACGAACTGGCTGGCCGAAAGCACGGCCGCCGCCAGCGTCGCGAAAATCGCCAGGGCGATCATGACTTCCAACAGCGTGAACCCCCGGCAATCGGCGGCCTGCCCGCGCGCGTTACTCATCGATCAGCAGCTCCGCCAGGCCATCGCTCGAGACCCGGGCAATCGACTGGCCAGCGACTTTGATCAGCAGCCTGAACGGGCTGATCTCGTCACTGCTGAGCATCAGCAATTGCGGCGGGCCTTGGACGTCGTCGAGGCGCAGGACATGACCCTCCTGCTCCAGCCCGAGCGTCAGGCCCTCGGGCAATCGATGCAACGCCGATACCGCCGTCCAGTCCTGGGCTTGGAGTCGCAACGCCTGATAACCGCCAGGCTGCACACGCACACCGTATTCCTGCCCGCCCAATACCGCCCGCTCGCGCAGCTGCTGCACCACTGCGGCAAATTCCCGGGCTTGCTGCCGGGCCTCCCGGGCCGGGCTCGGTCCCGTGGCGAAGCGGACCATGCCCGCCAGGACGCCGATCAAGACGATGACGACCATCAGCTCCAGCAAGGTGAAACCCCGGCAACGATGCTGCATGTTCACTCGGCCCAATTGCCGATGTCGGCCGCCATCCCTTCACCGCCCAGTACGCCATCGGCGCCCAGGGAGTAGAGGTCATAGCTGCCATCGACAGATTTGTGCCCAGGGTTGAGGTACTGGTAGGGCGTGCCCCAGGGGTCGATCGGCAGGCTTTTCAGATATCCCTGGGGGTTCCAGTTCCTGGCTACGGGCGTGCCGGACGGGCGTTTGCTCAAGGCCTCCAGGCCTTGTTGGGTCGAGGGGTACTGGAGGTTGTCGAGACGGTACATTTCCAGGGCCGTGGCGATCGCCTGGAGATCGAGGCGGGCGGCCGTGACCTTGGCTTGGTCGGGTCGGCTCATGAACTGCGGCACCACGATGGCGCCCAGCACGCCAATGATGACCACCACCACCATGATTTCGATCAGGGTGAAGCCGCGTTGTGGATAACGTGCGGATCGGTTGCTTTGGAGTTTCATCGTTCAAATCACCAATTGGTTGAGACTCAGGATCGGTAGGAGGATGGCGATGACGATCAGCAGCACGACGCCGCCCATCAACACCAACATGGCCGGCTCGAATAGGCTCACCACCAGCGCGATACGCGCCGCGAGGCTGGCCTCCTGTTGTTCGGCGGCCCGGGCGAGCATGTTGTCGAGTTCGCCGGCCCGTTCACCGCTGGCGATCATGTGCAGCATCAACGGCGGGATATCGCCGCCCTGCTCCAGGCCACGCGTAAGCGTCCCGCCTTCGCGGACCGAACGGGCGACGTCGGCCATGCGGGCGCGGATCGTCAGGTTGCCGATCACCTGCGCGGCGATGTGCAAGGCATCCACTAAAGGCACGGCGCTTTTGCTCAGGATCGCCAAGGTGCTGGCAAATCGCGCCGCCTCCATCGCCCGCAGCACTTCGCTCAACACCGGCAGCCGCAACAGCAAACGATGCCAGCGCAGGCGCCACGCCGGCTGGCGCAGGCTCCAGCGCCACAGCCCGAACAGCCCGGCCAGCGCACCGAGCATCAACAGGCCATAGCGGCGCAAGCCATCGCTCACGGCGATCAGCGCCTGGGTCAGCCAAGGCAACGGCTGGCCGCTGTCGATGAAAATCTTCACCACATCCGGCACCACGTAGCCCAGCAGGAAGCCAACAATCGCGACACAGGCCAACATAAGGATCAGTGGATACACCAACGCCAGTTGAATGCGCTGGCGCGATGCCTGCCGCGCTTGGGTGTAGCTCGCCAACTGCTCCAACACTTGCCCCAGGTGCCCGGATTGCTCGCCCGCCGCGACCGTGGCGCAGAACAGCTCGGGGAACGCCCGGGGAAAGGCCCTCAGGGCCGTCGCCAATGCGTGGCCTTCCATCACCCGGCTGCGCACCGCCGCCAGCAGGTGGGCGACGCGGCGCTTCTGGCTCTGTTGCGCCACCGCTCCCAGGGATTCTTCGAGGGGCAGGCCGGCCTGGATCAAGGTGGACAACTGCAACGTCAGCAATGCCAGATCTGCCGGGCTCAAACGCGCTCCGGCATGCCGCCCGCCCAAGGTTCGCGGTTCCTTGGCTTCAGCCAGTTCGCTGGGCAGCAAGCCGCGCTCGCGCAGCAACTGGCGAGCATGGCGCGGGCTATCGGCTTCCACACGGCCCTTGCAGCGGCGGCCCTGGGCGTCTTCGGCCCGATAGTCGAAGGTCGGCATGGTGCTAATCCTCCTGGGTGATGCGCAGCAGTTCGTCGACGCTGGTCAGGCCTTCCAGCACCCGCTGGCGACCGTCCTGGAACAGGCTGCGGGAGGTCTTGCGCGCCTCGGCGGCCAGCGCCTGCTCGGTGGCGCCCTGGTGGATCAGTTGCGACAGGACGGCGCTGACATTCACCAGCTCATAGATCCCGAAGCGCCCGCGATAGCCTTTCTGGCATTGCTCGCAGCCCTGGGCCTTGAACACCCGGGGCGCGGCAGTGGCGTCGAGGCCCAGGCGCCGGCAGGTGGCGGCGTCAGCCACGTACGGCGTCTTGCAGGACGGGCCCAGACGGCGCAGTAAGCGCTGGGCGACGATGCCAGCCAGGGACGACGCTAGCAGATAGGCATCCACGCCCATGTCCACCAGCCGCGGGACGGCGCCGACGGCGGTGTTGGTGTGCAGGGTCGAGAGCACCAGGTGCCCGGTCAGCGACGCCTGGACGGCGATTTCGGCGGTCTCGCGGTCGCGTATTTCACCGACCATCACCACGTCCGGGTCCTGGCGCAAAATGGCTCGCAAACCTCGGGCGAAGGTCATGTCGACTTTCGAGTTGACCGGCATCTGACCGATGCCCGGCAGGTGATATTCGATGGGGTCTTCGACGGTGAGGATGTTGCGGCTCTGGTCATTGATGCTGCTCAGCGCCGCGTACAGGCTGGTGGTCTTCCCCGACCCCGTGGGCCCGGTGACCAGCACAATGCCGTGGGGCTTGCCGAGCAACTGGCGCAGACTCGCCAAGGTGTCGTCGGGCAGGCCCAGGCGTTGCAGCTCCAGGCGCCCGGCCTGCTTGTCGAGCAGGCGCAACACCACGCGCTCGCCATGGGCCGAAGGCAGGGTCGAGACCCGCACATCGACTTCGTGGCCGGCCAGGCGCAAGGCCATTCGCCCATCCTGGGGCACGCGTTTTTCGGCGATGTCCAGGCGCGCCATGACCTTGATCCGCGACACCAGCAGGTTCGCCAGTTCCCGGCGCGGCCGGAGCATTTCCTGCAACTGACCGTCGATGCGCATGCGCACCGACAGGTACTGTTCGAACGTTTCCAGGTGCACGTCCGAGGCGTGCTCGCGGACGGCCTCGCTGAGCAAGGCATTGATCAGGCGGATGATCGGCGCATCGCCCTGCTGCTCCAGCAGGTCGGTGGTCTGCGGCATCTGGTCGGCCAGGCTGAGCAGGTCCAGTTCCTCGTCCAGGCCCTGGGCGACCTGTTCGGCGGCGCTCTGGCCCTGGCGATAGACGCTGGCCAGGCGCGCAGCGAACTGTGCCGGTTCCAGTATCTGGATCGGCAAGTCCCGCCCGCACAGACGCTGCACTTCGGCCACGGCGGTGAGCGGTGTATCGCGGCGCATGACCAGGCTCAACGTCGGCCCCGCGCCTTCCAGCATCACGCCCAGGCGCCTGGCGAAACCAAAGGGCAACGGGGCTTGCGGGTCAGTCACAGGGCACCCGAGCGCCGTTGCGGATCAACCGCCGGTGCATCGGTGGATGACTCGAACAACTGGTGGGCGTCCCGGGGCAGCAGCAGCGAATTGTTTTTCCGCGAGCCGGGTTTGCTCAGCTCCCGGAGCGCGTCGTAGCGCTGGCGGCTGACCTCGGCCAGGTCTTCGTTGCTGCGCACGATGGTCGGGCGCAGGAACACCATCAGGTTGCTCTTGGTCTGGGTGTCGCGGTTCCAGCGAAACAACGCACCCAAATACGGAATGCTGCGCAACAGCGGCACACCGCTTTGCTGGGTGCGGACACTGTCGCGGATCAGGCCGCCGATCACGATGATCTCGCCATCGTCCGCCAGGATCGTGCTCTTCAAGGCGCGCTTGTTGGTGATCAGGTCGGAGGAGTCCACGCCGGAAACAGACGGCGCGATGTCCGAAACCTCCTGCTCCACTTCCAGGCGCAAGGTCGAGCCTTCGTTGATGTAGGGCTTGACCTTGAGGCTGATGCCGACGTCCTTGCGCTCCACGGTGGTGAACGGGTTGTCCGCGCCGTTGCCACTGGTGGCGTAGGAGCCCGTCTTGAACGGGACGTTCTGGCCCACGATGATTTCCGCTTCCTGGTTGTCCAGGGTCAGCAGGCTGGGGGTGGACAGCAAGTTGCTGTGAGTGTTGCTCGCCAGCGCCGAGACCAGCGCACTGAAGCGGTCGCCGCCCAGCCGCAGGATCGCACCTTCCGGTCCTTTATCCAGCTCACTGAGGTTCAGGTTGCCGATGATCGGGATGTCGGTACCCGGAAAGTTGATAAACCCGGCCGCGCTGCCGCTGTCGAGGCCCCACTGGACGCCCAAGGCTTCGGTAATGTCCCCGGAAACCTCCACGATGGCCGCGTGGATAAGCACTTGGGCCCGAGGTTGATCCAGTTCACGGACGATGTTTTCGATGATACGAATCTGGGCAGGGTCGGCGATCAGCACCAGGGCATTCTGGCTTTCATCGGCCTTGATCATGAACGGGCGGGTGGCGGCAATGTCTCGCTGGCCCGCGAGTGCCGGCGTGGAGTTTTTTTCCTGCCCGACGCCTTCCAGCACTTCGGCCAATTGCTTGGCGTCGCTGTGGCGCAGGCGGATGACCCGGGCGTTGTCCTGGGATGCCGCAGCCGGGACATCCAGGCTCCGGGCCAGGTCGCCCAGGCGCTGGCGCACCGTCGGCGGGCCGATGATCACCAGGCGATTGCTGCGGGCATCAGCGATCACCACGCCCGCCATGTCACCCTCGCGCTTGCCGACGGAGGCTTCCATCAGCGGCGCGATGTCCCCGGCCTGGGCATGCCGCAACCGCACCGCCACATGATTGCGGTTGCGCCCTGAGTCCAACTGCCGAACCACGTCGGCGAGGCGCTGGACATTGGCAGCGGTGTCGGTGACCACCAGGGCGTTGGACGATACCGAAGGGCCGACGTAACCATTGGCCGACACCAAGGGCCGGATCAACCCGGCGACGTCGGCGGCGATGCTTGATTGCAGGTCCAGGACCCGGGTGACGCACTGCGACGGCGTGGCGCTTTTTGCATCCGCGATTGCGGCGCGCGTCTTCGCATCGCTGACCGGCATGATCAGGATGCGCTCGCCCTCGTCGATCACCGTGAAGTTATGCGCATCGAGGACCGAATAGAACAACCGACGCACGCCTTCGCGGTCCAGCGCCTCGCGGGACATGACGGTAATGCGTCCTGAGACTCTGGGATCGAGCACCACGGTCTTGCCGAGGATCGCTGAGAACTCCTCGACCACGTCGCGCAGTTCCGCGTTGTTCATCGCCAATTGCCAATGAGTCTCTTCGGCTTGCAGTGCACTGGCGAACGCCAATGGACAGGACACGGCAAGACAGAACAGGACGCGCGATACACGATCCCGGATAAAGCTATTCATGATTCGATCACTCTGATTGCCCCGCCACCGGGCGTAGGTATTGCGAGGAATGCAGCGCGGCATGGCGCCCGTCTTCGAGGCCCAACCGACGCAGCAAGGGCTTGGCCGCTGGTTGCAGGGCCAACCGCTCTTCCCGGCCATTGCGCCACAACGTCACATGGCTGGCCTCGACCCGGCGCAGCACGCTGCCACCGGGCAAGCGCTCTCCGACCTGGTACACACGCGGGCCGGCGGCGTCCGCCAGCAAGGCCCGGGACAATCCCTGGTCGGCAACAAAACTGGCTTGTAAGGTAATGGGCTCGGCGCTCGGCGCCTGGGCACCTTCAGGCGCCAGGCCGAGCACGGTCGCCACCGCTTGTACGTTGGGCAAGTCACGGGCCGGCGCCACGGGCGAGTCGGCGACTACCGGCACGTTACGGTCCAATGCCTGGCGAAAACGCCACTCTTGCCCCGCCAGGAATACGCCATAGAGCAGCGGCACCAGCACCAGCGCCAACTTCGGCAAACGGTTGCCGGCCCACAAAGACAGGCTCACCTTTGCGCTCGCTGGAGCGTGCCCGCAGGCTTGGCGAAGAACATTCGCCGCACCACCCTGCGGCCGGAAAGCTCATGCCAGAGCACGGCGCACAGATGCAGCGCGACCAGCAGCGAAAGCGTCGTCAGCGACACGTTGAGTGACCCGACCCAATGCTCGGTCGAAGCCGAGACCGGGTTGAACGCCACATAAAAACCGGACGCCAACGCCCATAAGATAATGGCCGCCGACAACCAGTGCAGCAGCACCCGCCGCCTGGAGTAATGGATAGACATCACTGCGTCCTCGTGTGAAAGCCCCAGGCAACCCTTACGGATCGGCTGGGGCCATGCTTGTAGGACTTACAGCTTGTCCCAGGCGCTCTGCCAGGACGCACCGACACCAGGCTCAAAGCCGTTCGCTGTCGGGGAGTACTGCTTGCAGTAGCCGGACGCGGGGAACGGCTTGCATTCGAAGACTTCGTCAGTCTTGGGTTGCAGCACTTTCGTACCTGCGGTGTAGTCGCTGATGCCTTCAGGGAACACGAAGTCGTATTCGATACCCGCGCCTTCACCGGTCAGAGTGACCGACTTGGTATCCTGGCGAGTAGTACGCCCGTCTTCGGTGGTACCCACCAGCGTCAGGGTATGAACCCCCGGGGCGCTGCGCACGTCCAGGCTCAGCCCGGTGCTGCCTTCACCCACCTTGCTCACGACACCCACTTGCTTGTTCTTCTCATCGAACAATGTGGCTTCGAGGTTCATCCGGCGGTTTGTCTGCGCGGTGAACGCCATGCTGACCCGACCCTTGTCGAGTACGTACTCCGGCTGCAGGGAGGAAATCCCCATGCTGGCGCCGGCGTCTTCCTGCATTTCCAGTTGCACTTCATAGCGGGTCACACCGCTTTCTTTCTGGGCATAGAGGCTGTTGGTGCCCTTGATCGGCGTGATATTGCCGTCTTCGTCACGAATGCCGGCACGAATGAGTGGATAGGCACTGTTAAGGGCCTCGGCCAATTTGAACGACCAGTTTTCAGCCTTGCCTTCCTCAGCGTTGTCGATGCTGATCTCCAGGCTGTACTCGGCATTTTCGCCGGTGGCGGAAAATGCCCGGGCCTTGACCTTGTCACCCACCAGGAGTTGGGTCGATGGCGCAATACTGCCCACCGGCGACCAGCCACCCGGCAACGCGGCTTCGGCGAGGATGTTCACATCCACCGGGTTGTAGAAGGCGGCATCGGTATCACCCACTGTCCAGACACCCAGGATGACGTGATGACCCGATTTACTGTCCGGAATGACGCAGTTGTGCGGGGCTCCGCTCACCGGGAGTTGATTACCGCCATCCACCGTACAGAACGGCGTGCTATCGAACGAGGCACGCTTGAGCGCTTCGTTCGGGCTCCAACCGTCGCGGGTAATGAAGTATTCATGCTTGGTCGCCGGATGCACCGCGCTATAGCGCCATTGGAAGGCAATGTTGCGGTCCTTGATTTCGGTCAGGTGCCAGCGCGAAGACGATTGCGCATCGAGTGCAGAAAAGTTGGCCTTGCCGCCGCTGGCGATTTTACCGTCGATAGGGCCCTGCAACGGCCCGCCGCCTGCACCATTCGGGAAACCCTTGAAGGTTTCGCCGGTACTCTGCGGTTCGTATTGCGCCCCGCCACAGTTCAGATTGACACCTTGCTGGCACAACAGTGCACGGGAAGGCGGTACTTCGACGAAACCATGGGCCAGTACACTTTGCGATGCAGCCATGGCCGACAACAGAACTAATGAAGACGCACACCCCGTTAATACATTGCCCTTGTTGAAGTTATTTTTCATATAAATCCCAGACTAGTCATCAAAATGAAAGACGTGTCACCGCCTGCTCGAAAGGCGCGCCAGACGGCTCAGCGCCCGCCCTTACAAGTGCCCGGAACCTTATAGAAACTTGAGGATTCTCTATGTAGGATAAATCTCTCAACATAGAAGGAATGATCTCTGATTCGATTTCCCCTACATAATTAGAGAAACATCTTACGAACAAAAATCCCCAACAAACAAAAGCAAACAAATACACCAAAAATAATCGACTGGTTATAGGTCCAACGGTTAACCGCGGACAAAAAAAAGCCTGTCCGGCGCGGGGCCGGACAGGCTGGGTGACGGGAAATCAAACGTGGTATTGCGCCGACAACTCATGCACCGCCCGCAGGAAAGCACCGGCGTGTTCCGGGTCGACTTCCGGGGTGATGCCGTGGCCGAGGTTGAACACATGGCCGCTGCCACTGCCGTAGCTGGCCAGGATCCGCCCGACTTCAGCGCGGATCGCTTCAGGCTTGGCGTAGAGCACGGTCGGGTCCATGTTGCCTTGCAGCGCAACCTTATGGCCAACGCGCTCACGAGCGTTGCCGATGTCGCAGGTCCAGTCCAGGCCCAGGGCGTCGGCGCCGGTATCGGCGATGCTTTCCAGCCACAGGCCACCGTTCTTGGTGAACAGGATCACTGGGACTTTGCGGCCTTCGTGCTCGCGGATCAGGCCGCTGACGATCTTGCGCATGTAGGCCAAGGAGAACTCCTGGTACGCCGCCGCCGACAGGTTGCCGCCCCAGGTATCGAAAATCTGCACCGCTTGCGCACCGGCCATGATCTGGCCGTTGAGGTAGGACGTGACCGACTGCGCCAGCTTGTCCAGCAACAAGTGCATGGCTTGCGGGTTGTCGTAGAGCATCGCCTTGGTCTTGCGGAAGTCCTTCGACGAGCCGCCTTCGACCATGTAGGTCGCGAGGGTCCACGGGCTGCCGGAGAAGCCGATCAGCGGCACACGGCCGTTGAGTTCACGGCGAATGGTGCTGACCGCATCCATGACATAGCCCAGGTCCTTCTGCGGATCGGGAATCGGCAGGGCTTCGATGTCGGCCAGGGTGCTGACGACTTTCTTGAAGCGCGGGCCTTCGCCGGTCTCGAAGTACAGGCCTTGGCCCATGGCATCGGGAATGGTGAGGATGTCGGAGAACAGGATCGCCGCGTCCAGTTGCGGGTAACGGTCCAGTGGCTGCATCGTGACCTCGCAGGCGAACTGCGGGTTCATGCACAGGCTCATGAAGTCGCCCGCCTTGGCGCGGCTGGCGCGGTATTCCGGCAGATAGCGACCGGCCTGACGCATCATCCACACCGGGGTGACGTCTACGGGTTGCTTGAGCAGGGCGCGAAGGAAACGGTCGTTCTTCAGGGCAGTCATGTCGGCATCCGGAAAAAAAGTGCGGGCATTTTCTCAGAGCGCGACGCAAAAGGCACGGCAAGAGCCGTGCCTTTTATCTATCGGGGCAATTTGTCGCGGTGCCACGCAGTCTCCTAACACCACAAAACAACTGTGGGAGCGAGCTTGCTCGCGATAGCGGCTTGTCAGCCAATACATCTGGCGACTGATCTACCGCTATCGCGAGCAAGCTCGCTCCCACAGGGTTGGGTGTCGTTCGGTCAGACCTGCAGGTAATCCAGGATCCCTTCCGCCGCATTGCGGCCTTCGAAGATCGCCGTCACCACCAGGTCGGAACCCCGGACCATGTCGCCACCGGCGAAGATCTTCGGGTTGCTGGTCTGGTGTTTGTACTGGCCCTGTTCCGGTGCCACGACACGGCCCTGGCTGTCGGTCTGGATGCTGAACTGCTCGAACCACGGCGCCGGGCTCGGGCGGAAGCCGAAAGCGATGACCACGGCGTCGGCCGGGATGATCTCTTCGGAGCCCGGGATCGGCTCGGGGCTACGGCGGCCCCGGGCGTCCGGCTCGCCGAGACGGGTCTCGACCACCTTCACGCCTTCGACCTTGTCTTCACCGACAATGGCGATCGGCTGGCGGTTGTAGAGGAACTTCACGCCTTCTTCCTTGGCGTTCTTCACCTCTTTGCGCGAGCCGGGCATGTTCGCTTCGTCACGACGATAGGCACAGGTCACCGACTTGGCGCCCTGGCGAATCGACGTGCGATTGCAGTCCATCGCCGTGTCGCCACCGCCGAGCACCACGACCTTCTTGCCCTTCATGTCGACGAAATCTTCCGGCGACTTTTCGAAGCCCAGGTTGCGGTTGACGTTGGCGATCAGGAAATCCAGCGCGTCGTAGACGCCCGGCAGGTCCTCACCGGCAAAGCCGCCCTTCATGTAGGTGTAGGTACCCATGCCCATGAAGCCCGCATCGTATTCTTCGAGCAGTTGCTCCATGGTCACGTCCTTGCCCACCTCGGTGTTCAGGCGGAACTCGATGCCCATGCCGGTGAAGACTTCGCGGCGATTGCTCAGCACAGTCTTTTCCAGCTTGAACTCGGGAATGCCGAAGGTCAGCAGACCGCCGATTTCCGGGTTCTTGTCGAACACCACCGGGGTCACGCCACCGCGCACCAGTACGTCGGCACAGCCCAGGCCCGCCGGGCCCGCGCCGATGATCGCCACGCGCTTGCCAGTCGGCTTGACCTTGGACATGTCCGGGCGCCAGCCCATGGCGAACGCGGTGTCGGTGATGTATTTCTCCACCGAACCGATGGTCACCGCGCCAAAACCGTCGTTGAGGGTGCAAGCACCTTCACATAGACGATCCTGGGGGCATACCCGGCCGCAGACTTCCGGCAGGGTGTTGGTCTGGTGGGACAATTCGGCGGCCTGGAGGATGTTGCCCTCGGCCACCAGTTTCAACCAGTTGGGAATGAAGTTGTGCACCGGGCACTTCCATTCGCAGTACGGGTTACCACAACCCAGGCAGCGGTGAGCCTGGTCGGCCGACTGCTGGGGTTTGAAAGGCTCGTAGATCTCCACGAACTCTTTCTTGCGTTGACGCAACAGTTTCTTCTTCGGATCCTTGCGCCCGACATCGATGAACTGGAAGTCGTTATTCAGACGTTCAGCCATTGTTAAAACCTCATCAAACTCTTCAGGCGCATATCACTGCGGGTTGGCACGAGTGCTGGAAAGCAACGATTTCAGGTTGGCAGCCTTGGGCTTGACCAGCCAGAAACGGCGCAAGTAGTCATCGAGGTTCTCCGCGAGCTCACGACCCCACTCGCTGTCGGTTTCCGCGACGTACTCGTTCAGCACGTTTTGCAGATGGCTGCGGTAGGCCTCCATCGCCTCGCCGCTGATCCGCTGGATTTCCACCAGTTCGTGGTTGACCCGGTCAACGAAGGTGTTGTCCTGGTCGAGCACGTAGGCGAAACCGCCGGTCATGCCAGAGCCGAAGTTATAACCGGTCTTGCCCAGCACGCAGACAAAACCACCGGTCATGTACTCGCAGCAGTGATCGCCGGTGCCTTCCACCACGGTGTGGGCGCCGGAGTTACGCACGGCAAAACGCTCGCCCGCGGTGCCGGCGGCGAACAGCTTGCCGCCCGTGGCACCGTAGAGGCAGGTGTTGCCGATGATGGCACTGTCCTGAGTCTTGTAGACGCTGCCCTTGGGCGGAACGATGACCAGCTTGCCGCCGGTCATGCCCTTGCCCACGTAGTCGTTGGCATCGCCTTCCAGGTACATGTTCAGGCCACCGGCGTTCCAGACGCCGAAGCTCTGGCCCGCGGTGCCCTTGAAGCGGAAGGTCACCGGTGCCTTGGCCATGCCCTGGTTGCCGTGCTTGCGCGCGATTTCGCCGGAGATCCGCGCACCGATAGAACGGTCGCAGTTGCAGATGTCCAGTTCGAACTCGGCACCGCTCAGGTCGTTGATCGCCGCAGCGGCCATGTCGACCATTTTCTCGGCCAGCTCACCCTTGTCGAATGGCGGGTTGCGATCAACCTGGCAGAACTGAGGCTTGTCTGCCGGAATCAGATCGCTGCCCAGCAAAGGGGTCAGGTCCAGGTGCTGTTGCTTGGCGGTCTGCCCCTCGATGATGTCCAGCAGATCGGTACGGCCGATCAGCTCTTCAAGGGAGCGCACGCCCAGCTTCGCCAACCACTCGCGGGTTTCCTCGGCCACGTAGGTGAAGAAATTCACCACCATGTCGACGGTGCCGATGTAGTGGTCCTTGCGCAGCTTGTCGTTCTGGGTCGCCACGCCGGTGGCGCAGTTGTTCAGGTGGCAGATGCGCAGGTATTTGCAGCCCAGGGCGATCATCGGCGCGGTGCCGAAGCCGAAGCTCTCGGCGCCGAGGATGGCGGCCTTGATCACGTCCAGGCCAGTCTTCAGGCCACCGTCGGTCTGCACCCGGACCTTGCCGCGCAAGTCGTTGCCGCGCAGGGTCTGGTGGGTTTCGGCCAGGCCCAGTTCCCACGGCGCACCGGCGTACTTGATCGAGGTCAGCGGTGATGCACCGGTGCCGCCGTCGTAGCCGGAGATGGTGATCAGGTCGGCATAGGCCTTGGCCACGCCAGCGGCGATGGTGCCAACGCCCGCTTCCGCCACCAGTTTCACCGAGACCAGCGCCTTGGGGTTCACCTGCTTGAGGTCGAAGATCAGTTGCGACAAGTCTTCGATCGAGTAGATGTCGTGGTGCGGTGGTGGCGAGATCAGGGTCACGCCGGGAACCGCATAGCGCAGCTTGGCAATCAGGCCGTTGACCTTGCCACCGGGCAGTTGGCCGCCTTCGCCGGGCTTGGCACCCTGGGCGACCTTGATCTGCAGCACTTCAGCGTTGACCAGGTATTCCGGAGTCACACCGAAGCGGCCGGTGGCCACCTGCTTGATTTTCGAACTCTTGATGGTGCCGTAGCGCGCCGGGTCTTCGCCGCCTTCACCGGAGTTGGAACGCGCACCGAGGCGGTTCATGGCTTCGGCCAGGGCTTCGTGGGCTTCCGGGGACAACGCACCGAGGGAAATACCGGCCGAATCGAAGCGCTTGAGCACCGATTCCAGCGGCTCCACTTCACTGATATCCAGCGGCGTGTCGAGGGTCTTGACCTTGAGCAGATCGCGGATCATCGACACCGGACGGTTGTCCACCAGCGAGGTGTATTCCTTGAAGTTGCTGTAGTCGCCCTGTTGCACGGCGGCTTGCAAGGTGTTGACCACATCCGGGTTGTAAGCGTGGTATTCGCCACCGTGAACGAACTTCAGCAGGCCGCCTTGCTGGATCGGCTTGCGCGGGCTCCAGGCTTCGGCGGCCAGGGCTTTCTGTTCGGCTTCGATGTCGACGAAGCGCGCGCCCTTGATACGGCTCGGCACGCCACGGAAGCTCAGCTCGCAGACTTCCTCGGACAGGCCGATGGCCTCGAACAGTTGCGCGCCACGGTACGAGGCGATGGTCGAGATCCCCATTTTCGACAGGATCTTGAGCAAGCCCTTGGTGATGCCCTTGCGGTAGTTCTTGAACACCTCGTAGAGGTCGCCCAGCACTTCACCGGTGCGGATCAGGTCGCCCAGCACTTCGTAGGCCAGGAACGGGTAGACCGCCGAAGCGCCGAAGCCAATCAGCACCGCGAAGTGATGCGGATCACGTGCGGTAGCCGTTTCCACCAGGATGTTGGAATCGCAGCGCAGGCCGTTTTCGGTCAGGCGATGGTGCACCGCACCCGTGGCCAGCGAGGCGTGGATCGGCAGTTTGCCCGGGGCGATGTGACGGTCGGTCAGCACGATCTGGGTACGCCCGGCGCGCGCCGCTGCTTCAGCCTGGTCCGCGACGTTGCGGATCGCCGCTTCGAGGCCGATGTTCTCGTCGTAGTTCAGATCGATGACCTGACGCTCGAAGCCGGGACGGTCAAGGTTGGTCAGCGAGCGCCACTTGGCCGGGGAAATGACCGGCGAACTGAGGATCACCCGCGAGGCGTGTTCCGGCGACTCTTGGAAAATGTTGCGCTCGGCACCGAGGCAGATTTCCAGGGACATCACGATCGCCTCACGCAGCGGGTCGATCGGTGGGTTGGTCACCTGGGCGAACTGCTGGCGGAAATAGTCGTACGGTGTGCGCACGCGTTGCGACAACACGGCCATCGGCGTGTCGTCGCCCATGGAGCCGACCGCTTCGTAGCCCTGCTCGCCCAACGGACGCAGCACCTGGTCACGCTCTTCGAACGTCACCTGGTACATCTTCATGTACTGCTTGAGCTGGTCGACGTCATAGAAAGCCGAACCGTGGTCGTTGTCTTCCATGGTCGCCTGGATGCGCAGGGCGTTCTTGCGCAGCCATTGCTTGTACGGATGACGGGACTTGAGGCGGTTGTCGATGGCATCAGTGTCGAGGATCTGGCCGGTCTCGGTGTCCACGGCAAAGATCTGGCCCGGACCTACGCGGCCCTTGGCGATGACGTCCTGGGGCTGGTAGTTCCAGACGCCGATTTCCGAGGCCAGGGTGATGAACCCGTTGGTGGTGGTGACCCAGCGCGCCGGACGCAGACCGTTACGGTCGAGCAGGCAGACGGCGTAGCGACCGTCGGTCATGACGATACCGGCCGGGCCGTCCCACGGCTCCATGTGCATGGAGTTGTATTCGTAGAAGGCGCGCAGGTCCGGGTCCATGGTCTCGACGTTCTGCCAGGCTGGCGGCACGAGCATGCGCACGCCACGGAACAGATCGATGCCACCGGTCACCATCAGCTCGAGCATGTTGTCCATGCTCGAGGAGTCCGAACCCACGCGGTTGACCAGCGGGCCGAGCTCTTCGAGGTCCGGCATCAGGTCGTTGGCGAACTTGGTGCGACGGGCCACGGCCCAGTTGCGGTTGCCGGTGATGGTGTTGATCTCGCCGTTGTGGGCGAGGAAGCGGAACGGCTGGGCCAGCGGCCATTTCGGCAGGGTGTTGGTGGAGAAGCGCTGGTGGAACACGCAGATCGCGGTTTTCAGGCGCTCATCGCTGAGGTCTGGATAGAAGGCGGTGAGGTCCGCCGGCATCATCAGGCCTTTATAAATGATGGTCTTGTGGGAAAAGCTGCAGATGTAGTGATCGGTGTCGGCGGCATTGGCCACGGACGAACGACGACGGGAGCTGAACAGTTTGATCGACATGTCCTGGTCGCTCAGGCCTTCGCCCGCGATGAACACCTGCTCGATCTGCGGCAGGCGCTCGAGCGCCAAGCGGCCGAGGACGCTGGTGTCGATCGGCACTTTGCGCCAGCCAACCAGTTGCAGGCCGGCGGCCAGGATCTCGCGATTCATGTTTTCGCGAGCCGTCTCGGCCTTCACCGGGTCCTGGTTGAAGAACACCATGCCCACGGCGTACTGCTTGGGCAGGGTTACCCCAAACGTTTCCTGGGCTACGGCACGCAGGAACTCGTCGGGTTTTTGAATCAGCAAGCCACAACCGTCACCGGTCTTGCCGTCGGCGTTGATCCCACCGCGGTGGGTCATGCAGGTCAGGGCCTCAATGGCCGTTTGCAAAAGGGTATGACTGGGCTCGCCCTGCATGTGGGCTATCAGGCCAAAACCGCAGTTATCCTTGAATTCATCTGGTTGGTACAGACCTGCTTTCATAGACACTTTCTCACCAGGCTGCCTCTTATCGAGACAAATTTCTTTTCAATTCAACCAGTTGCATGCCGCGCCGAACGTACGCCAGCTTTGCGGGGGCAAAAGGGAGGTCATTGTACACACCGACACAGGGGCTCACAAATTTGACGACGAACTGTCGCAAATCCATGTCGCATTTGTGAAAGGTTTAAAGCTATATGCTGTGCTAGTCAAAACTTTTTTGGGTTCGACCGCTACGACTCAAACGCTACTGTGACGCAGACACCACAAGGCGCGCGGCCTGAAAGGCCGCCCGCCCTTGCGGAAATTTTGAGGTTGCCGGGAGAGGCGGCCTGGGTAAGGCCGCCGAATCTTCAGCGAGTTGCTGCCAGTTCCTGTTGGACGCTGGCGACAGTGCGAGGCCAAGGTTTACCAGCCTGAACCTTCGCTGGCAAGGCCTTGATGGCGGAAACGGCTGCATCACGGTTGGCAAAGCTGCCATAGGTGATGACATAGAGCGGCTTGCCGTTGAGCACTTTCTTGAAATAACGGTACTCGCCGCCCTGCTCCTTGACGAAGTTCTGCGCCGCAGTTTCGGAGCTTGTGCCGAGGATCTGCACCACGTAGTTACCCGGTGCCTGGCCGGCGTACCAGCCACCGCCCGCGGCCTTCGCCGGGGCAGCGGCAGGCTGGGCCGCCGGTGCTGGCGCTGCCGGCTTGGCCGCAGGCGCTGGAACCGGTGCCGGCTTGGCGGTGGCGACCTGAGTGGGCGCTGGGGTCGGTTTGGCGGCTGGAGTCGGTGCAGGCGTCGTCGGCGCAGGACCGGCCGGTACGCCCGCAGGCGGCGCGGTGGTGGTCACGGTAGGTGGCACGTCGCTGGTGTCTTCGATCGGAGGCGGCGCACCGTCGTCACCCTCGGTGATTCCACCTGCGGCTTCCGCCAGGGGCCCGCGCATGACCGGTTGCGAGTTGCCGACCAGCGGCAGCGGCATCGGCTGGGTATTGCCGGCGAATTCCACCGCCGGTGCACCGCCGTTGGGTTGCGGTGTACCTTGGCCAAGGGGCAGTTGCGCCTGTTCGTTGGCAGGTGCGCCGGTGGTTGGCGCCTTGCTGCGACCCGGCATCAGCCAGGCGGCGGCAACCGCAACCACGACGACGGCGGAAATTGCCAATACGTGTTTCTTCGGCATGTTGAACCCCATACTTGGACGCTTCACCGCTGAGCGGCTGGCAATCATGACTTCGATGAGAGCATCGCGGGCAACCTGGTTGATGTTGCCAGGCCAACCGTCGGAGCTTTCGTGAATCTCAGAGATCTGATCGGCAGTGAAAAGTTCGATGCCCCGCCCCGCACCTTCAAGACGCTGGGCCAGGTATTCACGCGTTTCTTCCTCGGTGTAGGGCGCCAGTTCGATGACGTGGAAGCGCTCTTCCTCGAGGTTCACCTGGTCCAGGTCGGCGATCAGCGACGACTCGCCGAACAGGAACACATGAGGGCGCCCCTCCGGCGCACCGGCCGCCAGGGCCAGCAGGGCTTCGAGGGCCGACTCGTCGAGTTGCTCGGCATCGTCCACCAGCAGATAGACTTCCTGCCCGGTCAGCGCCAGTTGCACGATCTGATCGAGAATGGCACCGACTTCAGCCTGGGCGACGTTCAGCGCCTGGGCCACCTGGCGCAACACGCCGGCGGCATCGCCAGCGCCACGGGCCGATACCACCACGCTTTGCACCGACTGTTTGTTGGTGCTGGCCACCAGGGCCTGGCGCAACAAGGTCTTGCCGCTGCCCTGGGGACCGGTGACCACCAGGAGCAACTGGCTGTAGCGCGCCAGGTGATGCAACTGGCCCAGCACCGGCTTGCGCTGGGCGGGGAAGAACTTGAAGCCCGGGACCCGTGGGGCAAAAGGGTCATGACTCAATTGGAAATGGCCGAGGAAAGCCTCGTCGGCATGCAAACTAGTCATCGCAGTCTTATTAACCTTTAAGCTGAGCCAGGGCGCGGTAGTCCGCTCCCAGCGTGGCCTGTAGAACTTCTTTCGGATAATCGTCGGTCACCACCGCTTCGCCCATGTGGCGCAGCAGCACCAGGCGCAGACGACCGTCGATCACTTTTTTGTCGATTGCCATGTGTTGAAGAAAATCCGCCTCGCTCATTTCCTCGGGCGGAACCACCGGCAGCCCGGCGCGCTGGAACAGACGAATACCGCGATCGCGCTCCTGCTCGCTGATCCAACCCAGGCGCGCGGACATCTCCAGGGCCATGACCGTACCGGCCGCAACCGCTTCACCGTGCAGCCAGACACCATAGCCCATGTGGGTTTCGATGGCATGGCCAAAGGTGTGCCCCAGGTTGAGCGTGGCGCGCACCCCGGACTCACGCTCGTCGGCACCGACCACGGCGGCCTTGGCGGCGCAGGAGCGCTCGATGGCGTAGGTCAGCGCCGACTGGTCCAACGCACGCAGGCGGTCGACGTTCTCTTCGAGCCAGCCCAGGAACGGGTCGTCGCAGATCAGCCCGTACTTGATGACTTCCGCCAGCCCCGCAGACAGCTCGCGAGCCGGCAAGGTATTGAGTGTGGCGGTGTCGATCAGCACCACGTTGGGCTGATAGAACGCACCAACCATGTTCTTGCCCAGCGGATGATTGATCCCGGTCTTGCCGCCCACCGACGAGTCGACCTGCGACAGCAGCGTAGTGGGGATCTGGATGAAATCGACACCACGCTGGTAGCAGGCGGCGGCAAAACCGGCCATGTCGCCGATCACGCCGCCACCCAGGGCAACCACCGTGGTGCGGCGATCGTGACGTGCGGTCAGCAGGCCGTCGAAAATCAGTTGCAGGGTTTCCCAATTCTTGAAGGCTTCGCCGTCGGGCAATACCACGGAAATCACCGAGAAGGTCGACAGGCTGCGGGTCAGACGTTCCAGATACAGGGGCGCGACGGTTTCATTGGAAATGATCGCCACTTGCCGCCCGGCGATATGCGGCGCCAGCAGTTCGGGCTGGTCCAACAAGCCTTCGCCAATATGAATCGGGTAGCTGCGCTCGCCCAGGTCGACCTTAAGTGTCTGCATGTGTCCCCACAGTGAAGATGGAATCAGGCGTCCTGCCTGCAATTAACGAAAGTCCACGGTGCCTGCCCTGACGCCAGTTAATGGCCATACGCCACGCCCCAGACGGACCAAAACGGGACGTCGAGGATAGCGCATTTCGCCAGGCGCATTAACGGGGCGGCAGTTGCTGAAGGCGATCGAGAATGTCCAGCACCACCATCCGCGGCGGCCGCTCGTCGGTTTCCACTACCAGGTCGGCGATCTCCCGATACAGCGGATCACGCAACTCCAGCAGGTCGCGCAGGGTCTTGGCCGGGTCAGCGGTGCGCAACAGCGGCCGGTTGCGGTCCCGGGCGGTGCGGCCGACCTGCTGCTCGACAGAGGCGTGCAGATAGACCACTCGTCCGCCGGCATGCAGCGCCCGACGATTGGCTTCGCGCATTACCGCACCACCGCCGGTGGCCAACACCACGCCCTCGAACGCGCACAGCTCGGCAATCATCGCCTGCTCACGGTCGCGAAAGCCCGGCTCGCCTTCCTTATCGAAGATCCATGGGATATTGGCACCCGTGCGCAATTCAATTTCCTTGTCGGAATCTTTGAACGGCAGGCGCAGCTCTTTGGCCAGCAAACGGCCGATGGTGCTTTTTCCAGCGCCCATCGGCCCAACAAGAATCAAATTTCGCACAGAATCAACGACTCACAGCAATCGCCTGGTTATTCATGATACGCGGAGTGAGGAACACCAGCAGCTCGGATTTTTTCTCCGAAACCACATCACGCCGGAAAAGGCGGCCAAGATACGGCACATCGCCAAGAAATGGCACCTTATCTACGACCTTGCTCTGAGTATTTGAGAAAACCCCGCCAATCACAATGGTCTCGCCATCATTGACCAAGACCTTGGCATTGACTTCGTTTTTCTTGATCGGCGGCACATCCTGCACCTTGTTCAGGTAGTCCGGCTCATCCTTGGTGACCTTGACCTCCATGATGATGCGGTTGTCCGGGGTGATTTGCGGGGTCACCTCCAGGGACAGCGAGGCCTCCTTGAACGACACCGAGGTGGCGCCGCTGGAGCTGGCTTCCTGATAAGGAATCTCCGTGCCCTTGAGGATCTTGGCCGTCTCCTTGTCGGATGTCACCACCTTGGGCTGGGAGACGATTTCCCCGTTACCGGTTTTCTCCATGGCCGTCAGTTCAAGGTCCAGCAATACGTTGTCGGTGATGAACGCAATGCCGATCCCCGAGGTATTGCCCGAGGCACCCAGGTCCACGAACGGCTGATTGGTGCCGGTACTGCCCGGCGTGCCGATGGTGGTGGAGGTGCCGGTGGTCACCCCCGAGGAGTTCCAGTTGCCCTTGTTCTGGATCGAACCGCCCCAGCGCACGCCCAGGCTTTTGTCGTAGTCGACGTTGGCCTCGACAATTCGCGCCTCGATCATCACCTGGCGTACCGGAATATCCAACTGCGCCACGATCCGGCGCAGTTCGTCGAGCCGGTCCTGGGTCTGGTAGGCAATGATGTTGTTGGTTCGCTCATCCACCGTGATCGTGCCGCGCTCGTCGGCTTTCGCCTCGGCGCTGGTCACCGATTGGAACAGCTTGGCGATGTCCGCAGCCTTCGCATAGTTGACCTGCAGCAGCTCACGCCGCAGTGGCGCCAGGTCGGCAATCTGCTTTTGCGACTCCAGCTCCTGGCGTTCCCGCGCTGCGATTTCATCGGCCGGGGCCACCAGCAGCACGTTGCCGACCTTGCGCTTGTCCAACCCCTTGGTCTTGAGCACCAAGTCCAGCGCCTGGTCCCAAGGCACATTCTGCAAGCGCAGGGTGATACCGCCCTGCACCGTGTCGCTGGCCACCAGGTTCAGGTTGGTAAAGTCGGCAATCAATTGCAGGACCGAACGCACCTCGATGTCCTGGAAGTTGAGCGAGAGTTTTTCGCCGCTGTAGGCAGCGCGGTCGGCGTTGCGTTTTTGCAGGTCGTCGACGGTCATGGGCCGGACGCTGACGGTGAGCTTGTTGTCGGTCTGGTAGGTCGAGTAGTCGAAGGTACCGCTGGGTTCGATGCTGATGGTCGCCCGGTCGCTGCCGGCGCTGGCATTGACGAACTGCACCGGGGTGGCGAAGTCCTTGACGTCCAGGCGCACCCGCAGTGGCTCGGGCAATTGGGTCCTGGCGAAATTGAGGATGATCTTGCCGTCGCGCTCCTGGATGTCCGGGGCGATGGACGGATCGGACAAATCGATCACCACGTTGCCTTCGCCCTGGGTCCCGCGCTGAAAATCCACCCCACGGATCGCCTTGCCCACCGGCGCACTGCTCCTGGCAGGCGCCGCGCTGGCCACCGCCGGGCGTGGAGCCTGGGCGGTGCCGTTGCGGGCAGTGCTCTTCGGGGCGGCGCCCTTGCCGACCACCACGAACAGGTTATTGCCTTCGATCCGGGTGTCATACGGCGCCAGTTGAGTCAGGCCGATGATCAACCGGGTGCGATCCCCCGCCTCGACCACGGTGGCGCTACGCGCGTTGCCCCCTCCCAGGTCGCGGCTTCTACTGGCCAGTTGATTGGTCACACCCGGCAGGTCCAGCGCAATCCGGGCCGGTTGTTCGGTGGTGTAGCCCCGCGGTGTCGGCGGCGGTCCGTCGAAGGTTAGTTTCAACTCGACACGGTCCCCCGGCAACGCCGCCACATCCAGCGTTTTCAGGCCGGCCCCAAGCACCATCGGCGACAACAGCGCTGTCCATAGCGAAATACCGAGGGCTGAAAAAAACCTGTTCATTGTTCGACTTCCACTATGAATGCTCTTTCAAAGGAATGGTCCGGGGTCGCTCCAGCCAGGCACCCTCGCCATCGGGAACGATTTCGACCACATCGACCTGGGTGGCGCTGATGGCGACGATTCGTCCGTCGTTGCGTCCCAGATAGTCACCGACCTTGAGCCGGTGCACCCCGCCCGCGCCCCGCAGGAGCGCGAAGGAGCCAGCGGCGTTGGAGATCGTACCGACCATTTCGAACTGCTCGATGTTGAAGCCTTCCAGGTACTGCTTGACCCGGTTGGGGTCTGGCCGGACGTTGCGCGAGCCGCGCTGCCGGTCAGCCTGGTCCACACGGACCTGCCGGGAAAACGGGCTGCGCAGGTTGGCAGCGCTGTAGGTAAAGGTCTCCTGGGGCCTGCACGTCGGCGTCGGCTCGATCTTGCCGGGCGGGCGCAGGCGCACTTCGTTCATGTAGGCGTCCAGGTCGCTGAACCCGCTGTCATTGTTGCAGCCCGCCAACACGACCAGGCCCGCCAGCAGACAGAGACGGCACACCATCAGCCTCATGGCTGCGCCTCCTGCTCGTTGTAGCGGTAGGTCTTGGCCTGGATGCTCATGCGCAGTTTCGTGCCTGCCTCGGGCTCCATCGGGGCGATCTCGAAATCATGCAGCGTGACGATCCGGGGCAGCCCCGCCACCCCACTGACGAACGTCGCCAGGTCGTGGTAGCCGCCGGTCACGGTGATCTGGATCGGCAGCTCGATATAGAAAGGCTGGGTGACTTCCGGCAGCAGCTTGATTTCCTCGAACTCCAGGCCGCTGCCCAACCCGGTGCGGGTAATGTCTTCCAGCAGGCCCGGCACCTCGGTATCGCTGGGCAATTGCCGCAACAGCACACCAAAAGACGTTTCCATCTGTTTCATCTGCTCGGTGTAGCGTTCCAGGTTCGCGGCCATGTGGGCCTTGCCCGCGAATTGCGCCTTGAGCGTGTTCTCTTCCTCGCGCACCTGCTGCAATTGGTTTTCCAGGTCACTCAAGGCAAAGTTATAGCCCAGCCCCAGCACCAGGGCCACCAGCAGGATGCCGGCCAACCACTTGATCGGTGCCGGCCAGGAGCCAATGTTGTTGGTGTCCAGGTCACTGATGTCGATCTTGCGCAGCGCGTCGAACCACTCCCCCGGCTTCATTCGGCGTCCTCCACTTCGACCGGGCGGGTCTGGCGAACCGTCAGTTGGAAAACGTTGGCCTGGTCGAGCTGGCCAGCGGTGGTCGCCTTGACCTCCGTCAAACTGGGCGCATCGAACAGGTCCGATGAGTCCAGGTTGCGCATCAGGTCCGAGACCCGGTTGTTCGATTCCGCAGCGCCCTTGATGAAGAGCGTCCGGTCTTCCATTTTCACTTCGGTGAAGTACACGCCATCCGGCAAGGTCCGCACCAACTGGTCGAAGATGCGCCCGCTGACCGGTCGATTTCCTTGCAAGTCCTGGATAATGCGCATGCGCTCCAGCAATTGCTGGCGACGGGCTTTCAATTCGCTGATCTGCTTGATGCGCTCATCGAGCACGGCGATCTGGCCGGAGAGATGGCTGTTGCGAGCGACCTGATGGTCGATGGCGTTGTCGATGTAGCGGACGGCGACCAGAATCACCCCGACCGCTCCGACGAGCGCACCCACCAAGGCCAGCAGAAAGCGTTTGCGCCGCTCTTCGCGCAGCTCTTCGCGCCAGGGAAGCAGGTTGATCCGCGCCATCAGTCGAAACTCCTGAGGGCCAGCCCGCAAGCGATCATCAGCGCCGGCGCATCACTGGCCAGGGCACCGGCATTGACCTTGCTGCTCAGGGCCATGTTGGTGAACGGGTTGGCCACCTGCGTCGGCGTGCCCAGGCGTTGCTCGATCAGCCGGTCCAGGCCAGCGACGGAAGCCGTGCCCCCGGCCAACAGAATGTGATCCACCGCGCTGTACTGGCCCGAGGCGAAGAAAAATTGCAGGGAGCGCGAAACCTGCTGCACCAGGGCCTCGCGAAAAGGTTGCAACACTTCGCCGAGATAATCGTCCGGCAGCCCACCCTGCTTCTTTGCCAGGCCCGCCTGCTCGGGCGTCAGGCCGTAGCGACGCTGAATTTCCTCGGTCAACTGGCGGCCGCCGAACAGTTGTTCGCGGGTATAGATGATACGCCCGTTGTGCAGCACGCTGAGGGTGGTCATGGTGGCGCCGATGTCGATGACCGCCACTGTCAGCCGCTCCTGGGACGCGGCCAGTTGCGTGGCGAGCAGGCCAAACGCCCGTTCCAGCGCATATGCCTCCACATCCACCACCCGGGCCGTCAGCCCGGCGAGCGCCAACGCCGCCTCGCGGACCTCGACGGTTTCCTTGCGACAGGCCGCCAGCAGTACTTCGACGCGTTCGGCGCTGCGGGGCGAAACGCCCATCACTTCGAAATCGATGGCCACCTCATCCAGCGGATAAGGGATGTATTGATCGGCCTCGATCTTGAGCTGGTTCTCCATCTCGTCGTCGGACAGGCCGGCGTCCATCTCGATGGTCTTGGTGATCACCGCCGAGCCCGCCACGGCCACCGCCACGCTGCGCAGGGGTGTCCTGGCCTTGGCCAGCAGCCGCGACAACGCCTGCCCCACCCCTTCGAGTTCGGCGATGTTCTTCTCGATCACGGCGTTGGCCGGCAACGGTTCGACCGCGTAGGACTCGACGCGGTATCGCTCGCCCTGGCGACTCAACTCGAGCAGCTTCACCGACGTCGAACTGATGTCGATCCCCAGAAGCGCATGGGCTTTTTTATTGAAGAGTCGTAGCACTACCAATTCCCTATGACTATCCGTGAGTTACGGACTCTCTAATATGCATTGCGTTCAATCACGGCCGTCCGACGGACGTGCGTATGGCATGCCTGACGAAAAAAAATGCTTATAATGCCCAGCGTTTTTTTCGCTTTGTTGCAAGCACGGGTCCATCCCTGCACCTGGCGCCTTTTTCATTCTTTGCCTGGATATCCAAAAGCCTTGATTCGTCTGCTGAAATTTTTCGGATGGTCCATCGTCGCCGTTTTCTGCGGACTGCTCTTGGGCCTGAGCGGTGCTTTTCTTTACCTTAGTCCGGGTTTGCCGTCCGTGGAGGCGCTGAGAAGTATTCAGTTGCAGATTCCTTTGCGGGTATACAGCAGCGACGACAAGTTGATCGCCGAATTTGGCGAAATGCGCCGCACACCGATCCGTTTCGCCGACATTCCCCCCAATTTCATCAATGCGTTACTAAGTGCTGAAGACGATAACTTCGCCAACCACTATGGCGTCGATCCTGGCAGCCTGATGCGCGCGGCCAGCCAGTTGGTCAAGAGCGGGCACATCCAGTCCGGCGGCAGCACCATCACCATGCAAGTGGCCAAGAACTTCTTCCTGACCAGCGAGCGCAGCTTTTCGCGCAAGACCACCGAGATCCTCCTGGCCCTGCAGATCGAACGGCAACTGACCAAGGATGAAATCCTCGAGCTGTACGTGAACAAGATTTACCTGGGCAACCGCGCCTACGGCATCGAGGCGGCGGCGCAGGTGTATTACGGCAAGTCGATCCGCGATGTGAGCCTGGCGCAGATGGCGATGATCGCCGGCCTGCCCAAGGCCCCGTCGCGCTTCAACCCGCTGGCCAACCCGACGCGCAGCAAGGAGCGACGCGACTGGATCCTGGGGCGTATGTACAAGCTCGGCAAAATAACCGAGGCCGACTACACCGCCGCGATCAACGAGCCGCTGAACGCCAGCTATCACGTGCCGACGCCGGAAGTGAATGCCCCGTACATTGCCGAGATGGCCCGCGCTGAGATGGTCGGGCGTTATGGCAGCGACGCCTACACTGAAGGTTTTCGCGTGACCACCACGGTGCCGAGCAACTTGCAGGAAATGGCCAACACCGCGCTGCACGAGGGCCTGATGACCTACGACCAGCGCCACGGCTACCGTGGCCCTGAATCGCGCCTGCCGGGCAAGACCAAGGAAGCCTGGGCCCTGGAACTGACCAAGCAACGCACCATCAGCAGCCTGGAGCCGGCGATCGTCACCTCGGTGGACAAGGACGGCATCAAGGTGCTGACCCGCAATGGCGAGCAGGAAGAACACGTAGCCTGGGACACCATGAAATGGGCCCGCCCATTCCTCAACACCAACAGCATGGGCGCCAACCCACGGCAACCGTCGGATGTGGCCCAGGTCGGCGACCTGATCCGCGTCCAGCGCCAGGCGGACAATACGCTCAAGTTCAGCCAGATTCCGGCCGCCCAGGGCGCGCTGGTGTCCCTCGACCCACAGAACGGCGCGATCCGCTCGCTGGTGGGTGGCTTCGCCTTCGAGCAAAGCAATTACAACCGCGCCTTGCAGGCCAAGCGCCAGCCAGGCTCGAGCTTCAAGCCGTTTGTCTACAGCGCCGCCCTGGATAACGGCTACACCGCCGCCAGCCTGGTGAACGATGCGCCGATCGTGTTCGTCGATGAGTACCTGGACAAGGTTTGGCGACCGAAGAACGACACCAATACCTTCCTCGGCCCGATTCGCCTGCGCGAGGCGCTGTACAAATCCCGCAACCTGGTCTCGATCCGCTTGCTGCAAGCGCTGGGCGTGGACCGCACCATCGACTACATCAGCAAGTTCGGCTTCAACAAGCAGGACCTGCCGCGCAACCTGTCCCTGGCCTTGGGCACCGCGACCTTGACGCCGATGGAAATCGCCATGGGCTGGAGCACGTTCGCCAACGGCGGCTACAAGATCACCCCGTACATCATCGACAAGATCGAAAGTCGCAATGGCGAGACACTGTTTGTTGCCAACCCGCCACGGGTTCCCACGGGCGAGCAGGCCAGCGATGGCGTCGCCGCACCGTCCACCGAGACGTTCACGGTCAATGCGACACCAGGTGAAGCCGCGACGGCCCCAGGCCTGCCGCAAGCGCCCGCCATCGCGGAGCGCATTGTCGATGGCCGCACCACCTACATTCTCAACAGCATGCTGCAGGACGTGATCAAGCTCGGCACCGGCCGTCGCGCCCTGGCCCTGGGCCGCACTGACCTGGCGGGCAAGACCGGCACCACCAATGAATCCAAGGACGCCTGGTTCTCCGGCTACAACGCCGACTACGTGACCACCGTCTGGACCGGTTTCGACCAGCCTGAAAGCCTGGGTCGCCGCGAGTTCGGCGGCACGGTGGCGCTGCCGATCTGGATGAACTACATGGGCGCCGCCCTCAAGGACAAACCGCCGCACACCCAGCCGGAGCCGGAAGGTATCCTCAGCCTGCGGGTCGACCCGGTCAGCGGCCGCGCGGCCACGCCAGGTACCCCGGGTGCGTACTTCGAACTGTTCAAGAGCGAAGACACGCCGCCGTCGGCCAACGAGCTGGGCAACGGCGTCGCACCGGGTAGCCCGCTGCCGGCGGACGAAGCGGCGCCGATCGATCTGTTCTGACCCATCCACATCCCTGTGGGAGCCAAGCTTGCTCGCGATGGCGCCAGCCCAGGCAACCCAAAACCCGTGGCGAGGGAGCTTGCTCCCGCTGGCCTGCGCAGCAGGCCCCTGCACGCCTATAGACCGACCGCATTGCCCGGTTTGCGACTGCTGCGCAGCCGAGCGGGAGCAAGCTCCCTCGCCACAGGGCTGGATTGAGGCTCGAGCGTTGGGCTGAGAGGCCTGGGGTGAATTGAAGATCGTCATCGCGAGCAAGCTCGCTCCCACAGGGGGATTTGTGGCGGTCACACAATCAACGTCCACCACCGAACCAATGTGGGAGCGAGCTTGCTCGCGATGGCGTCAGCCCAGGCAGCCCAAAACCCGTGGCGAGGGAGCTTGCTCCCGCTGGCCTGCGCAGCAGGCCCCTGCACGCCTATAGACCGACCGCATTGCCCGGTTTGCGACTGCTGCGCAGCCGAGCGGGAGCAAGCTCGGCTCCCACAGGGATCTGCGACGGTCGTACAAAATCGGCAGGCATTAAAAAGCCCCGACTCACAGAGCCGGGGCTTTTTCGTTGAAGCGCGCTACAACGGCTTAGCCGTTGAACACGTCATCCACGCTCTTGAGCGGGTAGTTCTTTGGATACGGCAGTGTCGCCACGCCCGTCTCGATGGCGGCCTTGGCCACGGCATCGGAGATCAGGGTGATCAGGCGGGCGTCCATTGGTTTCGGGATGATGTACTCACGACCGAATTCCAGCTTGATGCCGCCGTAGGCGTCGCACACTTCCTGAGGCACCGGCAGCTTGGCCAGTTCGCGCAGGGCGTTGGCGGCCGCGACTTTCATTTCTTCGTTGATGCGCTTGGCGCGAACGTCCAGGGCACCACGGAAGATGAACGGGAAGCCCAGTACGTTGTTGACCTGGTTCGGGTAGTCCGAACGGCCAGTGGCCATGATCACGTCGTTGCGGGTCGCGTGAGCCAGTTCCGGGGAGATTTCCGGGTCTGGGTTCGAGCAGGCGAACACGCTTGGGTTCGGTGCCATGCGCAGCAGGTTTTCCGCGCTCAGCAGGTTCGGACCCGACAGGCCGACGAATACGTCGGCACCGTCCAGCGCATCCGCCAGGGAGCGCTTGTCGGTCGCGTGGGCGAACACGGCTTTGTACTGGTTCAGGTCGTCACGGCCGGAGTGGATCACGCCGGTACGGTCGACCATGAAGATGTTTTCGATCTTGGCGCCCATGCTCACCAGCAACTTCATGCAGGAGATGGCCGCAGCGCCGGCACCCAGGCAGACGATCTTGGCTTCCGGCAGGGTCTTGCCGGCGATTTCCAGGG
The DNA here is from genome assembly GCF_023701885.1 of Pseudomonas sp. CG7. Lineage (NCBI taxonomy): Bacteria > Pseudomonadati > Pseudomonadota > Gammaproteobacteria > Pseudomonadales > Pseudomonadaceae > Pseudomonas > Pseudomonas sp. CG7. Next base: position 90,115 of record NZ_JABAEE010000009.1, read on the forward strand.
CGTTGATCATGCCGGCCGCGGTGACGATGGCGGTGCCGTGCTGGTCATCGTGGAAGACCGGGATGTCGCACTGTTCGATCAGGGCGCGCTCGATCTCGAAGCACTCAGGTGCCTTGATGTCTTCCAGGTTGATGCCACCGAAGGTGATGGAGATGCGCTTGACGGTGTCGATGAAGGCTTGCGGGCTCTCGGAATCGACTTCGATGTCGAAAACGTCGATACCGGCGAAGCGCTTGAACAGCACGCCCTTGCCTTCCATGACTGGCTTGGAAGCCAATGGGCCGAGGTTACCCAGGCCGAGGATCGCGGTGCCATCGGAAATGACTGCAACCAGGTTGCCTTTACCGGTGTATTTGTAGGCCAGTTCAGGGTCGCGAGCGATTTCGCGGACTGGTTCGGCTACGCCGGGGCTGTAGGCCAGCGACAAGTCGCGAGCAGTAGCGGTGGCCTTGGTGAGCTCGACACTCAGCTTTCCTGGACGAGGATGAGCGTGATATTCGAGAGCGGCAGTTTTCAGATCAGACATGTGGGCATTCCGCTTTTTACTGTGTTGGACAGACGGACCGCCGAGGATACGCGCCTCGCAAAGTCCCTACAAGACTGACCAGTCACTGCTGTCAAGCGCCCTGCCCTACGACTTTGGGCCAAGAGCCGCGAAACACAAGGGCTACATGCATACAATATAGCGACAAAATGTCTACAATTTTTTACTACAGAACCGCTTCCAGCATGGCCGGATCAGTCAACGGCAACATCCATCGCGCTTGACCGGCTTTATTCCCGCCACGCCGGGCGCGGTCGATAACCCAGCCACGCGCCTCGATTGTCCGCCCTTTGAGCCGCTCCAGGGCCGAGGCATCAAAACGTCTTTGCAAATTGGGGCCAATGTGCAGGACAACCGCCCCATGCAATTCAATCCAGATACCACCGCGATTGCGTTGCACGCTTTCTACCCGCCCACGGGTCAGTACGAAGCCGGGGGCATTGATCTGCTCCGCTCGCACCACCGGGGATTTTTTCCAAATACCTGATCCGGCTTGGCGCGCATGACGTTCGGCCATTTGCTGACAACCGACCAGGTCGACGTTCGGCGCGACTGCCACCAGAAACCCCAACCCTTCGGCAATCAGGCGCTCTTCGAGATTCTCGCCCTGGGCGTTGTAGACATGGGCCAGGGTGCGACCGTAATCCTCCCGGTCGTCCTCGCCAGGCAATACGCCCACCCGGCCACCGCTGGCAGCCACCAGGGCCTCGAGTCGCTGGCGCGCCGCCACGGCAAACGGCTCGTCGGCGCGGCCGCGCTTGCCCAGCTCAGGGCTGTTGAGGCCGATCATCCGAATGCGGCGGCCATCCTCCAGGTACAAGGTGTCGCCATCCACCACGCGCTGCACCGCCACTTGGGACAGGTTGCCCGGCGCAGGACAGGCGCCCTGGGCACCGCAGAGCCAAATCGCAGACACAAAAAAGGCGCCCACGAGGGACGCCTTCTTTATCAGTCTGGAGCAGTCGAGACGACCATTCAAAATGATCAGCCTCAGGCTTTTGGAGCAACTTTGCCGAAAGCACCGAAACGATCGGCGAACTTCTGAACACGGCCGCCGGTATCCAGAGTCTTTTGCTTACCGGTGTAGAACGGGTGGCATTCGTTGCAAACGTCGATCGCCAGGGCTTTGCCGTAGGTCGAACGCGTTTCGAACTTGTTGCCGCAGCTGCAGGTTACGGCAATTTGCGGGTATTCCGGATGGATATCGGTTTTCATGCTGTTTTCCTCAGGCTAGCGTGCCGCCACCCAACACTATTGTTGAATACCGCACGTAATTAGGCCGCGGATTCTACCAGACATCGTCATTCGCGCAAGCTATGCCTTGTACCAACCGTCTGCTAGGCTCCCGGCCTCATGCGCGATCCTTCTTGTGGGACTTGTGGGAGCGGGCTTGCTCGCGAAGGCGGTGTGTCAGGCACATCATTTCTGCCAGATAATCCGCCTTCGCGAGCAAGCCCGCTCCCACATCCAGCGCCAGCCTCACCCAATGTCTGTTTATTGAGATTGCCCCGCGTGCCCGACGCCATCCTGCGCCTCGCCCTGCCTTCGCCCCTGCGCCGCCTGATCGACTACCGCGCCCCGGCCGGGGTCCTGCGCGCCCAGTTGCAGCCGGGCATGCGCCTGCGGGTGCCGTTCGGCCGCCGGGAAATGATCGGCATCCTGGTGGAAGTCACCGACCACAGCGAAGTCCCGGCCGACAAGCTCAAACCGGCCCTGGCGCTGCTCGATGCCACGCCGCCGCTGCCCGCCTCGCTGTTCAAGTTGTGCCTGTGGACGTCCCAGTATTACCAGCACAGCTTCGGCGATACCCTGAGCTGGGCGCTGCCGGTGCTACTGCGCCAGGGCGAGCTGGCCGAGGCGCGCCAGGAGCGGTTCTGGTCGGTGGCCCCGGGGGCCTCGCTGGACGATCCGCGCATCGCTCGAGCCCCGCGCCAGCGCGAAGCCTTGGCGACCCTGGCCCAACACCCCCATGGCGTGGCCCATCAACTGCTAAGCAAACTGATGCTCAGCAAGGACAGCCTGGACCTGTTGCTGGCCAAGGACCTGGTCCAGGTGGAAATCCGCCGGCACGCCCCCGGCGCCCGCCATGAACATTGGCTGGCCCAGCCGGAACTGCCGCTCAATGCCGAGCAGCGGGCCGCTTGCGAGGCGATTCGTGCAGGTTTCGACAGTTATCACGCCTTTCTGTTGGCAGGCGTCACCGGCAGCGGCAAGACCGAAGTCTACCTGCAACTGATCCGCCAGACCCTGGAGGCCGGCAAGCAGGCCCTGGTGCTGATTCCGGAAATCAACCTCGGCCCGCAAACCCTGGCGCGCTTCGAGCAACGCTTCAATGCGCGGATCGCCCTGGTGCACTCGGCAGTCAACGACCGTGAACGCCTGGAAGCCTGGCTCGCTGCCCGCGATGGCGAGGCCGACATCATCATCGGCACCCGTTCGGCCCTGTTTACGCCGATGAAGAACCCTGGCCTGATCATCATCGACGAAGAGCACGATGGCTCTTATAAACAGCAGGAAGGCCTGCGCTATCACGCCCGCGACCTGGCATTGGTGCGCGCCCGCCAGGAAAACATCCCGATCGTGCTCGGCTCGGCCACGCCCTCGCTGGAAAGCCTGCACAACGCCTACACCGGCCGCTACGGCCTGTTGCGCCTGAACGAACGGGCCGGCGGTGCCAAGCAACCGCGTTTCCTGCGCCTGGACGTGAAAAGTCGCCCGCTGGACAGCGGTATTTCCGGACCGATGCAGCAAGCCATCGGCCAAACACTGGCCGCCGGGCAACAGGTCCTGGTGTTCCTCAATCGTCGCGGTTTTGCCCCGACCCTGCTGTGCCACGACTGCGGCTGGATGTCTGGCTGCGAACGCTGCGACGCGCGGATGACCGTGCATCAACGCCATGGCGAGCTGCGTTGCCACCATTGCGGCCACGTCGAGCGCGTGCCAAGGCATTGCCCACAGTGCGGCAAAGTGGACTTGCGCCCGGTCGGCGCCGGCACCGAACGCGCCGAAGAGCGGCTGGGCATCCTGTTTCCGGACTACCCGGTGTTGCGGGTCGACCGTGACAGCACCTCGCGCAAGGACGCGATGAACCAACTGTTCGCGACGATCCAGAAGGGTCAGCCGTGCATATTGGTGGGCACGCAGATGCTCGCCAAGGGGCATCACTTCCCACGGGTCACCCTGGTGTCGATCCTCGACGCCGATGGCGGGCTATTCTCCGGCGACTTCCGCGCCAGCGAGCGCATGGCGCAGTTGATCGTCCAGGTCGCGGGCCGGGCCGGGCGGGCCGAGGAACCGGGCAAAGTGATCATCCAGACGCACCTGGCCGATCACCCGCTGCTGATCCAACTGACCGAGCAGGGCTACTTCGCCTTCGCCGAGCAAGCCTTGAGCGAACGCCGCAGCGCCGGCCTGCCGCCCTTTGCCCACCTGGCGCTGTTGCGGGCCGAAGCCCACAAGCCGGGGCAGGCCGAAGGTTTCCTCGATGAGGCTTGCAGCGAGGCGGAGCGTCTGCTGGCAGAGCAGAGCCTCACCGGCATCGAACTCCTGGGGCCGGTGCCGGCGCCGATGGAGCGGCGAGCCGGGCGCTATCGCGCGCAACTTTTATTGCAGGCCAATGCCCGGGCGCCGCTGCATCGACTGCTGAGCGCCTGGCTACTGGTACTGGAACAGATACCCAGCGGGCGGGCGGTGCGCTGGTCGCTGGATGTGGATCCGGTGGATTTGTATTGAAAGGGTCGCAAAGCCTGGCACCTGTGGGAGCGAGCTTGCTCGATAGCGGCCTGGCATTCAACATCACGCAAGCTGACCCGCCGCCATCGCGAGCAAGCTCGCCCCCACAGAGGATTGCGTACATCCAGGCCAGCAAGAATAGTCACCACACATCCCCAACCAACCCGCTACAGTTGGCAAGCTCGCCCGCGCCACGGATAATGCCCAGTTTTTCCACCAGCGCATCGAAGCGCCGCCGCGCCTGCGGTTGAAAGAGAAGACCATGAAAGACACCATTCGCCAGCTCATCCAGCAAGCCATCACCCAACTCGTCGCTGAAGGTGTGCTGCCAGAAGGCCTGTCGCCGGCGATTCAGGTCGAGAACACCCGCGACAAGACCCACGGCGACTTCGCCAGCAACATCGCGATGATGCTCGCCAAGCCGGCCGGCATGAAACCTCGCGACCTGGCGGAAAAAATCATCGCCGCGCTGCCCGCCGACGAAAACGTCAGCAAGGCCGACATCGCCGGCCCCGGGTTCATCAATTTCTTCCAGAACACCCAGGCCCTGGCTTCGCGCCTGGACGCGGCCCTGGCCGACGAACGCATCGGCGTGCGCAAGGCCGGCCCGTTGCAGCGCACCGTCGTCGACCTCTCGGCCCCCAACCTGGCCAAGGAAATGCACGTCGGCCACCTGCGCTCGACCATCATCGGCGACGGCGTGGCCCGGGTCCTGGAGTGTCTTGGCGACACCGTGATCCGCCAGAACCACGTCGGGGACTGGGGCACCCAGTTCGGCATGCTGATGGCCTATCTTCAGGAAACCCCGATCACCAGCGCCGCGCTGTCGGACCTGGAGAACTTCTACCGCGCCGCCAAGCAACGCTTCGACGAGTCGCCGGAGTTCGCCGACCGCGCCCGTGGCCTGGTGGTCAAGTTGCAGGCCGGCGATGCCGAGTGCCTGGCACTGTGGACCAAGTTCAAGGACATCTCCCTGTCCCATTGCCAGAAAATCTACGAGCTGCTGAACGTCAAATTGACCATGGCCGACGTGATGGGCGAAAGCGCCTACAACGACGACCTGGTCAACGTGGTCAACGACCTCCGGGCCAAAGGCATGCTGGTGGAAAGCAACGGCGCCCAGTGCGTGTTCCTCGACCAGTTCAAGACCGCCGATGGCGAGCCGCTGCCGGTGATCATCGTCAAGGCCGACGGCGGCTACCTCTACGCCACCACCGACCTGGCGGCCGTGCGCTACCGCAACCGCGTGCTCAAGGCCGATCGGGTGCTGTATTTCGTCGACCAGCGCCAGGCCCTGCACTTCCAGCAAGTGTTCGAAGTGGCACGCCTGGCTGGTTTCGTGACCCATCCGATGGAGATGGAGCACATGGGCTTCGGCACCATGAATGGCGCCGACGGTCGTCCGTTCAAGACCCGCGACGGCGGCACGGTGAAGCTGATCGACCTGCTGACCGAAGCCCAGGACCGCGCCTACAGCCTGGTCAAGGGCAAGAACCCGGACCTGGCCGAAGACGAGCTGCGCAACATCGCCAAGGTCGTCGGTATCGACGCGGTGAAGTACGCCGACTTGTCGAAGCACCGCACCAGCGACTACAGCTTCAACTTCGACCTGATGCTCAACTTCGAAGGCAACACCGCGCCGTACCTGCTGTACGCCTATACCCGCGTGGCGGGCGTGTTCCGCAAACTCGGCAAAGGCTTCAATGAAATAGACGGCCAGATTGTGCTCGAAGCGCCGCAGGAGCAGGAGCTGGCGGCGAAACTGGCGCAGTTCGGCGAAGTGCTGAACAACGTCGCCGACAAAGGCACGCCGCACACGCTATGCGCCTACCTGTACGATGTCGCCGGCCTGTTCTCCAGCTTCTACGAGAACTGCCCGATCCTCAACGCGCAAACCCCGGAGCAAATGCAGAGCCGCCTGCGCCTCGCCGCACTGACCGGGCGCACGCTCAAGCAAGGCCTGGAACTGCTCGGCCTGGAAACCCTGGAGCGCATGTAAGTTGGCCGCCAAGAAAAAACCTGCACCCAAGCGCGGCGCCAGTCGTTACCAGCCTCCGGCCAAACAGCCGATTCCGGGCTGGTTGTGGATGGCCATCGGCCTGACCGTCGGCGCGTTCATTGTGTTTTTGATGAAGCTGGAGCCGGGCCAGGGCGCTGACGTCAAGCGCGTCCGCCAAGAGCAGCAGAAAGCCACGCGCATCGCCGAGGCCCACAAGACCCCGCCGAGCCCGACGCAGCCGGGGAAGCCGAAGTACGACTTCTACACCCTGCTGCCGGAATCGGAAGTCATCGTGCCGCCCGATGCCGTGCCGGAGAAAACCCTGCCGACGCCGCAAGTGCCCCAGGTGCCCACCACACCGGTGACCCCGGCCGAAGCGGCGAAAATCGACACCGCCCGCGCCCAGGCGGCCCTGGCCGGCATCACGCCGCCACCAGCCCCGCCGGTGCAGAAAGCTGCGCCGGTGACGAAGTTCTTCCTGCAAGCCGGTTCGTTCCGCAAGGAAGCCGACGCCGACAAGGTCCGGGCGCAGATCATTCTGCTGGGCCAGTCGGTGTCGGTGGAGTCCGGTACGGTGAAGGATGAAACCTGGTACCGGGTACTGGTCGGCCCGTTCAGTAACCGCGAGGAACTGACCAAGGCCCAGAAACAATTGGCGGGCAGTGGTTTCAGCAACCTGTTGTTACAACAACGCCAGAGCCGCTGACTTTCGCTGAGCCCCTGTAGCCGGGGGGGCTTTTGTGGCGAGGGAGCTTGCTCCCGCTGGGCTGCGTAGCAGCCATAAAAGCTTGGGACCGCTGCGCGGTCCAGCGGGAGCAAGCTCCCTCGCCACAAAGAAGTCCCCTGCCAAAAACAGCGAGGGACCACTCATCCCCTCCGCACCCTTGCAGTTGAAAAAACCCACGCCACCCCCATATGAGTTCCATCCGGGCATTTTCGCCCCGCTGCGTGGAGACTCTTCCCTTGACCACCATCGTTTCAGTCCGCCGTCATGGCAAAGTCGTCATGGGCGGCGACGGCCAGGTTTCATTGGGCAACACCGTGATGAAAGGCAACGCGAAGAAAGTTCGTCGCCTGTATCACGGCGAGGTCATCGCCGGTTTCGCCGGGGCCACTGCCGACGCCTTCACGTTGTTCGAACGTTTCGAAGGCCAGCTTGAGAAACACCAGGGCCACTTGGTCCGCGCCGCCGTGGAGTTGGCCAAGGAATGGCGCACCGACCGCTCCCTGAGCCGCCTCGAAGCCATGCTCGCGGTCGCCAACAAGGACGCCTCGTTGATCATCACCGGCAACGGCGACGTCGTTGAGCCCGAGGATGGCCTGATCGCCATGGGTTCCGGCGGTGCCTACGCGCAGGCCGCGGCCAGCGCCCTGCTGAAAAAGACCGACCTGTCGGCCCGCGAGATCGTCGAGACTGCCTTGGGCATCGCCGGCGACATCTGTGTCTTCACCAATCACACCCAGACCATTGAGGAGCAGGACCTCGCGGAGTAAGCCCTTCCAGGCCCAGACTTCTGCTTGAGGACCGCCAAATACTATCTCCATGACTCCCCGCGAAATCGTCCACGAACTCAACCGCCACATCATCGGCCAGGACGATGCCAAGCGCGCCGTCGCCATCGCCCTGCGTAACCGCTGGCGCCGGATGCAGCTGCCCGAAGAGCTGCGCGTCGAAGTGACTCCCAAGAACATCCTGATGATTGGCCCGACCGGTGTCGGCAAGACCGAAATCGCCCGACGCCTGGCCAAGCTCGCCAATGCGCCGTTCATCAAGGTCGAAGCCACCAAGTTCACCGAAGTCGGTTATGTCGGCCGCGACGTCGAATCGATCATCCGTGACTTGGCCGACGCTGCGATCAAGTTGCTGCGCGAACAGGAAATCACCAAGGTCCGCCATCGCGCCGAAGACGCCGCCGAAGAACGCATCCTCGATGCGCTCCTGCCGCCAGCGCGCATGGGCTTCAACGCCGACTCCGCCGCGACACAGGATTCCAACACCCGCCAGTTGTTCCGCAAGCGCCTGCGCGAAGGCCAACTGGATGACAAGGAAATCGAGATCGAAGTGGCCGAAATGGCTGGCGTCGACATTTCCGCGCCGCCGGGCATGGAAGAAATGACCCACCAGTTGCAGAGCCTGTTTGCCAACATGGGCAAGGGCAAGAAGAAGAGCCGCAAGCTCAAGGTCAAAGAAGCGCTGAAACTGGTGCGCGACGAAGAAGCCGGTCGCCTGGTCAACGAAGAAGAATTGAAGGCCAAGGCACTGGAAGCGGTCGAGCAGCATGGCATCGTGTTTATCGATGAAATCGACAAGGTTGCCAAGCGCGGCAATGTCGGCGGCGCCGATGTGTCCCGCGAAGGTGTGCAACGCGACCTGCTGCCGCTGATCGAAGGCTGCACGGTCAACACCAAGCTGGGCATGGTCAAGACCGACCACATCCTGTTCATTGCGTCCGGTGCGTTCCACCTGAGCAAACCGAGCGACCTGGTGCCGGAGCTGCAGGGTCGCCTGCCGATCCGTGTCGAACTCAAGGCGCTGACGCCGGAAGACTTCGAGCGCATCCTCAGCGAGCCCCATGCGTCCCTGACCGAACAGTACTGCGCGCTGCTCAAGACCGAAGGCCTGAACATCGAGTTCACGCCAGAAGGCATCAAGCGCCTGGCCCAGATCGCCTGGCAGGTCAACGAGAAGACCGAGAACATCGGCGCCCGTCGCCTGCACACGCTGCTCGAACGCTTGCTCGAGGAAGTGTCGTTCAGCGCCGGCGACCTGGCCAGCGCCCACAACGAAGCGCCGATTCTTATCGACGCCGAGTACGTCAACAGCCACCTGGGTGAACTGGCGCAGAACGAAGACCTGTCGCGGTATATCCTGTAAGCCACCGACAGGTTCCCCGGACCTGTGGGAGCGAGCTTGCTCGCGATGGCGGCATAACAGTCAGCCCATGTGTTGACTGTCAAACCGCTATCGCGAGCAAGCTCGCTCCCACATGGCCCGCGGCGTTTCGCAGATCAACGCGTCCTTCAGAGACGGATCACAGCCCATGACCAACCTCCCCCCCGCCATCAACCTGCACAAAGCCTCCAAGACCCTGACGCTCAAATACGCGCCGGACGAGGAGTACCATCTGCCCGCCGAGTTCCTGCGGGTTCACTCGCCTTCCGCCGAGGTCCAGGGCCACGGCAAACCCATCCTGCAATACGGCAAGCTCAACGTTGCCCTGACCAAGGTCGAACCCGCCGGCCAGTACGCACTGAAACTGACCTTCGACGACGGCCACGACAGCGGTTTGTTCACCTGGGACTACCTCTACCAGTTGGCGGTGCGCCAGCAAGACTTGTGGAACGATTATCTTGACGAACTCAAGGCCGCCGGAAACACCCGCGATCCGAACGAGTCCGTCGTCAAGCTGATGCTCTAACTCAAGGGCTGGCGCTTTAGGGCGAATTTTCTAGACTCATCTGCTTGAATGCCCGCGCAGCAACGTCAATGACTGGCCTGCTTGCGAAAAAAATTAAACTCGGGTAACCAATGGAGCTGGCAAGTTCCCTGCAAAGGAACCGGCGAGTTCCTGGCACACGTTTCCTCATTGCCCTCGATGCGGAATTTATGGTCACCCCGAGCAGCGTACCTGGTATTGGCCTTGCGGCTTCATGGCACGATCCCGGTACTCGTCTGAAGGACAATGGAGCGTCGTAGATGAGCAACAAGAACAACGATGAGTTGAAGTACCAAGCCTCGGAAAACACCCTGGGCTTGAATCCCGTCGTCGGCTTGCGCAGGAAAGACCTGCTGGCCTCTGCCCGGATGGTGCTGACCCAGGCCATCAAGCAACCACTGCACAGCGTCAAGCACGTCGCCCATTTCGGCGTCGAGCTCAAGAACGTCCTGTTCGGCAAGTCCGGGCTGCAACCGGCCGGCGACGATCGTCGCTTCGCCGACCCGGCGTGGAGCCAGAACCCACTCTACAAACGTTACCTGCAAACCTACCTGGCGTGGCGCAAGGAGCTGCACGCCTGGATCGACGACAGCAACCTCCCGCCCGCGGACATCAGCCGCGGGCATTTCGTGATCAACCTGATGACCGAAGCCATGGCCCCGACCAACTCGGCGGCCAACCCGGCGGCGGTCAAGCGCTTCTTCGAAACCGGCGGCAAGAGCCTGCTCGACGGGCTGTCCCACTTGGCCAAGGATATCGTGCACAACGGTGGGATGCCGAGCCAGGTGAACATGGGCGCGTTCGAGGTCGGCAAGAGCCTGGGCGTGACCGAAGGCGCCGTGGTGTTTCGCAACGACGTGCTGGAGCTGATCCAGTACCGGCCCATCACCGAGCAGGTCCACGAGCGACCGCTGCTGGTGGTGCCACCACAGATCAACAAGTTCTACGTCTTCGACCTGAGCCCGGACAAGAGCCTGGCGCGCTTCTGCCTGCGCAGCAACGTACAAACGTTCATTATCAGCTGGCGCAACCCCACCAAGGCGCAGCGCGAGTGGGGCCTGTCGACCTACATCGAGGCGCTCAAGGAAGCGGTGGACGTGGTCACGGCCATCACCGGCAGCAAGGACGTGAACATGCTCGGCGCCTGCTCCGGCGGCATCACCTGCACCGCGCTGCTGGGCCATTACGCCGCCCTCGGCGAGAAAAAGGTCAATGCCCTGACCTTGCTGGTGAGTGTGCTCGACACCACCCTGGACACCGACGTGGCGCTGTTCGTCGATGAGCAGACCCTGGAAGCGGCCAAGCGCCACTCCTACCAGGCCGGCGTACTCGAGGGCCGCGACATGGCCAAGGTCTTTGCCTGGATGCGCCCCAACGACCTGATCTGGAACTACTGGGTCAACAATTACCTGTTGGGCAACGAACCGCCTGTGTTCGACATCCTGTTCTGGAACAACGACACCACACGGCTGCCGGCGGCGTTCCACGGCGACCTCATCGAAATGTTCAAGAACAATCCACTGATCCGCCCCAACGCATTGGAAGTGTGCGGCACGCCCATCGACCTCAAGCAGGTCACCGCCGACATCTTCTCCCTGGCCGGCACCAACGACCACATCACGCCATGGAAGTCCTGCTACAAGTCCGCGCAATTGTTCGGTGGCAAGGTGGAGTTCGTGTTGTCCAGCAGCGGTCATATCCAGAGCATTCTCAACCCGCCCGGCAACCCCAAGTCGCGCTACATGACCGGCGAGGACATGCCGGCCAAGGCCGAGGACTGGCAGGAAAACTCCACCAAGCACACCGACTCCTGGTGGCTGCACTGGCAAGCCTGGCAGGCCGAGCGCTCGGGCAAACTGAAAAAGGCCCCGACCGTGCTGGGCAACAAGGCCTACCCGGCCGGTGAAGCGGCGCCCGGCACCTATGTGCATGAGCGGTAATGGATGCAACTCGTCTGCTGGGGCGTGGGCTTGCTCACGAATGCACTCCGGCAGCCGACATGGACATGTAAGGCCCACAGCGCTGGCGAACGCAAACTCATGTTCACAGCAGATCCAATGTGGGAGCGAGCTTGCTCGCGATGACGGTGTGTCAGCACATATGGATGCTGGATGTACCGCTGCCATCGCGAGCAAGCTCGCTCCCACAGGGATCGGGGGAAAAATGAAAGACAGCGACCCAACCCACAGGGCTTGAAGCATGCCGCAACCGTACATCTTCCGTACCGTCGATCTGGATGGCCAGACCTTGCGCACCGCGGTACGTCCCGGCAAGCCTCACTTGACGCCATTGCTGATTTTCAACGGCATCGGCGCCAACCTGGAGCTGGTGTTCCCGTTCATCCAGGCCCTGGACCCGGACCTGGAAGTCATCGCCTTTGACGTGCCTGGCGTCGGCGGCTCATCGACGCCCAACCGGCCGTATCGCTTTCCGGGCCTGGCCAAACTCACCGCGCGGATGCTCGATTACCTCGACTACGGGCAGGTCAACGTGATCGGCGTGTCCTGGGGGGGCGCCCTGGCCCAGCAGTTCGCCTACGACTACCCGGAGCGCTGCAAGAAGCTGGTATTGGCGGCCACGGCGGCCGGGGCGGTGATGGTGCCGGGCAAACCGAAGGTGCTGTGGATGATGGCCAGCCCCCGGCGCTATGTTCAACCGTCCCACGTGATGCGTATCGCGCCACTGATCTATGGTGGTTCGTTCCGCCGCGACCCGAGCCTGGCGGCCAGCCACGCAGCCAAGGTGCGTTCGGCGGGCAAGCTCGGTTATTACTGGCAACTGTTCGCCGGCCTGGGCTGGACCAGCATCCACTGGCTGCACAAGATCCACCAGCCGACCCTGGTGCTGGCCGGCGATGACGACCCGCTGATTCCATTGATCAACATGCGCATGCTGGCCTGGCGCATTCCCAACGCCCAATTGCACATCATCGATGACGGTCATCTGTTCCTGATCACCCGGGCCGAGGCGGTGGCGCCGATCATCATGAAATTCCTGGAGGAAGAACGTCAGCGCGCGGTGATGCATCCGCATCCCTCGCCGCTGGGCGGTGGCTGAAACCGCCCATTAGCGCCTGGCAGGACGCCGGATTGCGCAGCAACCCGAAACAGCGACTATGTTGTCTGGTTCGGTGTGTTTGTTTTTAGCCTGATGACGAAGGAGTTGACTCATGCGCGACAAACCGGCGAAGGGTTCCATGCCCGCACCTGCCAGTTTCATCAACGCACAAAGTGCGGTCACCGGACTGCGTGGCAGGGACCTGCTGTCCACCTTGCGCAGCGTGGCCGTACACGGCTTGCGCAACCCGGTGCACAGTGCCCGGCATGCGTTGAAACTGGGCAGTCAGTTGGGCCGTGTGCTGCTGGGCGAGACCCTTCACCCCACCACCCCCAACGACCCGCGTTTCGCCGATCCCACCTGGCAGCTCAACCCCTTCTATCGCCGTAGTTTGCAGGCCTACCTGAGTTGGCAAAAACAGGTCAAGAGCTGGATCGACGAAAGCGACATGAACGAGGACGACCGCGCCCGCGCCCACTTCGCCTTTGCCCTGCTCAACGACGCCGTAGCGCCGTCCAATACCTTGCTCAACCCGCTGGCGGTCAAGGAGCTGTTCAACTCCGGTGGCTCCAGCCTGGTCCGCGGCATCAGCCACCTGGTGGACGACCTGCTGCACAACGACGGCTTGCCGCGCCAAACCACGCCCCACGCCTTTGAGGTCGGCAAGACCCTGGCGACCACACCCGGCGCGGTGGTGTTTCGCAACGAACTGCTCGAACTGATCCAGTACCGGCCCATGAGCGAAAAGCAGTACGCCAAGCCATTGCTGATCGTCCCGCCGCAGATCAACAAGTTCTACATCTTCGACCTCAGCCCCTCCAACAGCTTTGTCCAGTACGCCCTGAAAAACGGTTTGCAGGTCTTCATCATCAGTAGGCGCAACCCGGACGTACGCCACCGCGAATGGGGCCTGTCCAGCTATGTCGAGGCCACCGAAGAGGCGATGAATGTGTGCCGGGCGATCACTGGCGCTCGCGAGGTCAACCTGATGGGCGCCTGCGCCGGTGGCATGACCATCGCCGCCCTGCAAGGCCACCTGCAAGCCAAGCGCCAGCTACGCCGGGTCGCCAGCGCCACGTACCTGGTGAGCCTGCTGGACAGCCAGATCGACAGCCCGGCCACGCTGTTCATCGACGAGCAGACCCTCGAAGCCGCCAAGCGCCGCTCCTACCAGAAGGGCATCCTCGATGGTCGCGACATGGCCCGCGTGTTCGCCTGGATGCGCCCCAACGACCTGATCTGGACCTACTTCATCAACAACTACCTGCTGGGCAAGGAGCCGCCAGCCTTCGACATCCTCTACTGGAACAACGACTGCACGCGGCTGCCGGCGGCCTACCACGGCGACCTGCTGGACTTCTTCAAGCACAACCCACTGACCCATCCCGGCGGCCTGGAAGTGTGCGGCACGCCCATCGACCTGCAAAAAGTGACGGTGGACAGCTTCAGCGTGGGCGGTATCAACGACCACATCACGCCTTGGGACGCGGTGTATCGCTCGACCCTCCTGCTGGGGGGCGAAAAACGCTTCGTGCTCTCCAACAGCGGCCATGTCCAGAGCATCCTCAACCCGCCAGGCAACCCCAAGGCCAACTATATCGAAAGCGCGAAACTGAGCAGCGACCCGCGAGCCTGGTACTACGACGCCACGCATGTCGAAGGCAGCTGGTGGACGCAATGGCTGGGCTGGATCCAGGCACGCTCCGGCGCCCAGCACGAAACCCAGATGACCTTGGGCAACGTTAATTACCCGCCGCTGGACGCTGCCCCTGGAACCTATGTTCGCGTGCGCTGAAGGCCTCACGCCACGGCCAGGCGCTTGGCCGTGGCACGACTTGACCATTAAGAAGACCGGATGAAAACCCGCGACCGCATCCTTGAATGTGCCCTGCAATTATTCAACGAAAAGGGCGAGCCGAACGTATCGACCATGGAAGTTGCCAACGAAATGGGCATCAGCCCGGGCAACCTCTACTACCACTTCCATGGCAAGGAACCACTGATCCTCGGGCTGTTCGAGCGCTTCCAGAGCGAGCTGGCGCCGCTGCTCGACCCACCGGCGGACGCACAGTTGGCACCGGAAGACTACTGGCTGTTCCTGCACTTGATCGTCGAGCGCCTGGCCCAGTACCGGTTTCTGTTCCAGGACCTGTCCAACCTGGCCGGACGCCTGCCAAAGCTGGCCAAGGGCATCCGTCAGTTGCTCAACGCCCTGAAGCGAACCCTCGCCTCACTGCTGGCGCAACTCAAGGCGCAGGAGCTGCTGGTCAGCGATACCCAGGCCCTGGGGCAGTTGGTGGAGCAGATCACCATGACCCTGCTGTTCTCCCTGGACTATCAGCGGATCCTGGATCGTGAGGGCGAGGTTCGATTGGTGGTCTACCAGATCATGATGCTGGTGGCCCCGCACCTGCCGCCTGCGACCAAAGTGGCGACCGAACGATTGGCGCTGCGATACCTGGAAGAGCACGACTAACCACGGGCAGGGGCAGGGGCAGGTCCATTGTGGGAGCGAGCTTGCTCCGGGCGGCGATCCGACGATGACTGCGGCACCTCCAACATCAATGTGGCTGACCCACCGCTATCGCGAGCAAGCTCGCTCCCACAGGTTGACCTGCGTACAAATAAAAAAGCCCGGCCTACATAGACCGGGCATTTTTGTCAGCCCTGGATATCAGGACTGGGTAGATGGCGGCGTTGGAGCCTGCGCCGGTGCTGGAGTGGCGACCGGGGTCGGAGCCGCGGCGGAGTTCGTCGTGGTCGCGGTTGCCGGTTTGGCGGCCGCGGTGGGTGCCTTGGGTGCGGCAGCTTTTGGCGCGGCCGGTTTTTTCACGGCAGGCTTTTTCGCCGCAGCTGGTTTGGCCGCCGCTTTTGCCGCAGGCTTGGCAGCGGGTTTAGCCGCTGGTTTAGCCGCAGCAGGTTTAGCTGCTGCCGTCTTGGCCGCCGGTTTGGCTGCAGGTTTTGCAGCAGGCTTGGCGGCCGCTTTCGCCGCTACCGGTTTGGCTGCCTTGGCAGCGGGTGTGGCCGCTGCGGTTTTAGCCGCTGGCTTGGCCGCTGCTTTCACCGCAGGTTTGGCAGCGGGTTTTGCCGCTGCCTTGGCCAGTGGCTTGGCTGCCGTTTTAGCGGCCGGCTTGGCCGCCGCCGTCTTGGTCGCCACCGGTGCGACTTTGGCGCCGGTGAGTTTTTCGATCTGCTTGGTCAGTGTGGCGACCTTGCTGTGCAGCGCCTTGACTTCATTACGGCTCGGCACGCCCAGGCGGGAGATCGCACTGTTCAGGCGCTTGTCGAAAGCCCCCTCCAGTTCGTCCCATTTGCCCAGCGCACGATCTTTCACGCCGCCGATTCGCGACTTGGCGGACTCGGCAGAGTCCTTGGCTGCATCGACTTGTTTGCCGACCGCCGTCTTGGTGAGTTTTTCGGCCTTTTCGCCGTCCTTAACCAGAGACTCGAAGAGCTTGCTGCCGTCAGTGTCGATCTTCGAGTACACGCCTAAACCAGCCAGCCAGATTTTGCGGGAATACTTTTCAATCTTCCCGGCCCACGAGCTGCCTTCTTTTTCTGTGATTTTTTTACCAGCCATCCCGTTCTCCTTAATGTTTACGCGCGACACGTTCGAGCAATGCTGTCAGCTCATCGAGCTTAGCAGAGAGTGCCTCAACGTCATGTTTAGACGGAATGCCGATACGATTCAAGGCACTTGCAACACGGGCATCGAATACCTTCTCGACTTTATCGAGTTGTACTTCAACCCGGGCCTTGAAAGTATTGACGTCGGTCTTGGCTTCAATCAATTCGCTGTTGGCCGCTTCAAGTTTCCCGGCAATTTTCTTTTTGCCTTTGGTTTCAATAACTTCGCCAGCTTTTACCAACTCTTGAAAATACTCGCCGCCTTCCTGGCCGACCTTCGTGTAGGCGCCCAGACCCGCCCGCCAGATCTTGCGCGCGTACGTTTTCACGTCGCCGAGCGTGGAAGATTCAACGTCTGTTTTTTTCTTCAGGATAACTTTGGCCATGGTGCACCTCACTCGAAAAAGGTTTGAGGAACTGCCCGCACAGGGACGGGCTCAGGCACAAAGTAGTGACAATAATTAGAAACGGCACCCTAACAACTGACACATATTCCGAAGGCGATGACTGCCATTGTGGGAGCGAGCTTGCTCGCGATGGCGGAGTGTCAGCCAAGCTTGATGTGACTGAACCAATGCAATCGCGAGCAAGCTCGCTCCCACAGGGTTGGGTGGTGAACCTTAATTTGCATTCGCCACCCTTCGGTCAATCAAGCCAACGCCTTATCCAGCGCCTTTTCGATTTCACCTTTGATCGTGCCGCTCATGGCCGACATCAACATGCCCAGCTCCACGTCGACGCGGATCGAATCCTCGCCCACGTGCACTTCGCCCTTGACCCCGGAACGCTTGAGTTTCAGGGTATCGCCCACCCACTGCGGCTCCAGGCCATAGCTGTCGGACAACTTCTGCGCCAGCTTGTCGGCCTTCTCTCGCGCCGCTTCCTTGCCCAGGCCATGGGCACGTTCAACCGTTATACGGGCCATCGGATGACTCCTGTTTTATCGGGACTTGCCTGAACGTTTCAAACCCTGGCTGCGTCAAAACGTCCCGGCGGTTGCCCATCTTACCTTCAGCCTTGCCAAGACAAAGCCCTCCACCGGGATTAGAATGTCCCGCATTCTTTTTTGGTGACCGGGATATGACTGATCAGCGCAAAGGCAGCGATGCCGAACCCACCACTCACTTCGGCTTCAAGAACGTGCCGGAAAGCCAGAAGGCGGAAAAAGTCGCCGAGGTTTTTCACTCCGTGGCCGCCAAGTACGACTTGATGAACGACCTGCTCTCGGGCGGCATGCACCGCCTCTGGAAGCGTTTCGCGATCGAGCTGTCGGGCGTGCGCAGCGGTAACCGCGTGCTGGACATCGCCGGCGGCACGGGCGACCTGACGAAGAAGTTCTCCCACATCGTCGGGCCGACCGGCCAGGTGGTCCTGGCCGACATCAACGAATCCATGCTCAAGGTCGGTCGCGACCGCCTGCTGGACCTGGGTGTGGCCGGCAATGTTGAATTCGTCCAGGCCGACGCCGAGAAGCTGCCGTTCCCCGACAAACATTTCGACTGCGTGACCATCGCTTTCGGCCTGCGCAACGTCACCCACAAGGAAGACGCCCTGCGTTCGATGCTGCGCGTGCTCAAGCCCGGCGGGCGCCTGCTGGTGCTGGAGTTCTCCAAGCCAACCAACGCGCTGATGTCCAAGGCCTATGACGCCTACTCGTTCGCCTTCATGCCGCTGATGGGCAAGCTGATCACCAATGACTCGGAAAGCTACCGCTACCTGGCCGAATCGATCCGCATGCACCCGAACCAGGAAACCCTGAAGTCGATGATGGTCGAGGCCGGTTTCGACCGCGTGACCTACCACAACATGACCGCAGGCATCGTCGCCCTGCATCGCGGTATCAAGCCCTGATGTTGCTCACCGGCCTGCTCGCCAGCGTCGAACTCGGCCTCAACCGGGTGCTGCGCCTGGACAGCACGGCGCTCCCGCGCCTGGCGCACTTGAGCGGCAAAGTCATCGCCGTCGACTGCCGTAGCCCGGCGTTGCGGTTGTTCATCCTGCCCAGCGACGAAGGCCTGATGCTCGCCGCCCACTGGGAAGCCGAAGTGGACTGCACGCTGCGCGCCCCGGCGTCGAGCCTGCTGAACCTGGCCCTGGGCAAGGACAAGAGCGCGGTGCTGCACAGCCCCGACGTCGTGCTCGACGGCGACAGCGGCGTACTGCTGGAACTGGCGGCGATTCTCCAGGACCTGGAGCTGGACTGGGAATACGAAGTGTCCCGTTGGATCGGCCCGGTGGCGACCCAGCTGCTCAGCGGCCATTTGAACAGCCGCCGCCGCTGGTATCGCCAGGGCTTCGCCAGCCTGGGACAGAATCTGAGTGAATACCTGGCCGAAGAATCGCGTACCCTCGTAGGCCAACGCGAGGCCCAGGCCCGTTTTGATGAACTGGACCAGGTCAAGCTTGACCTGGAACGCCTCGAGGCGCGTTTCGAGCGCCTTTCCCGATCCCTTGAAACCAAGCGATAACGCATGAAGCTGCTTGCCGTCCGCCGTTTGTTGCGCATCCAGCGCGTCGTGATCCGCTACCGCCTCGATGACCTGCTGTTCGCCTTGCCGTTGCCCTGGTTTCTCCTGGCGCTGCGCTTCGTGCTGCCGTGGCGCTGGTTTCCCCGGCGAACCCTGGACCTGACGCGCGGCGCGCGCTTGCGCCTGGCTCTGCAGGACCTGGGACCAATCTTCATCAAGTTCGGGCAGATCCTCTCGACCCGTCGCGACCTGTTGCCCGAAGACATCGCCGACGAGCTGATGTTGCTGCAAGACCGCGTGCCGCCGTTCGATTCCAAGCTGTCGGTGGCGCTGATCGAGGAACAGCTGGGCAAGAAGATCAGCGAAGTCTTCAGCCGTTTCGATGTCGAGCCCCTGGCCTCGGCTTCCGTGGCCCAGGTTCACGCCGCGCAACTCAAGAGCGGCGAAGAAGTGGTGGTCAAGGTCATTCGCCCGGGCCTCAAGCCGATCATCGCCCAGGACCTGGCGTGGCTGTTCATTCTCGCCGGTGCCGCCGAGCGGCTGTCGGCCGATGCCCGCCTGCTGCACCCGGTGGACGTGGTCCAGGATTACGAAAAAACCATCTACGACGAACTCGACCTGCTGCGCGAGGCCGCCAACGCCAGCCAGTTGCGCCGCAACTTCGAGGGCTCGCCGCTGCTCTATGTGCCGCAAGTCTATTGGGACTGGTGCCGGCCGAAAGTATTGGTGATGGAGCGCATCTACGGCATCCAGGTGACTGACCTGGCGACCCTGGCAGACCAGCGCACCGACATGAAACTGCTGGCCGAGCGCGGCGTGGAAATTTTCTTCACCCAGGTGTTTCGCGACAGTTTCTTCCACGCCGACATGCACCCGGGCAACATCTTCGTCAGCACCGTGCAGCCATGGAGCCCGCAATACATTGCCATCGACTGCGGCATCGTCGGCAGCCTGACCCCTGAGGACCAGGACTACCTGGCACGCAACCTGTTCGCCTTCTTCAAGCGTGACTACCGTCGCGTCGCCCAACTGCACATCGATTCAGGCTGGGTGCCGGCCGAGACCATGCTCAACGAATTCGAAGCGGCGATCCGTACCGTGTGCGAACCGATCTTCGAAAAACCGTTAAAAGATATTTCCTTCGGCCAGGTACTGATGCGCCTGTTCCAGACTGCACGTCGCTTCAACATGGAGGTCCAGCCGCAGTTGGTGCTGTTGCAGAAAACCCTGCTGAACATTGAGGGTTTGGGCCGTCAGCTGTACCCGGACCTCGACCTGTGGAACACCGCCCAACCGTTCCTCGAACGCTGGATGCGCGAGCGCGTCAGCCCGCGCACCTTGCTGGGCAACGTGCAGAGCCAGTTCGAGCAGATCCCGCACCTGGCCAACATGACCCGCGACCTGCTCGAACGCATGTCCCAGCCCCACGCCCACGACCCGGCGCCCCCGTGGCACCGACGCAAGGACGACTGGCTGTTGCGCCTGCTTGGCGCGGCTCACCTGGGTGGCGGCGCGGTGCTGGCGACCGGCGGGCCGCTGAGCCAACTGGGCCACTGGCCGGCCGGTATCATGGTGGTGGTCGGTCTGTATCTGGTCGTTCGTCGATAGCCAGCACCGGTTCACGCTGGCACACTGTTTCAACGCTGGGCCCGCCGATTCCAGGTGCGCGGCCCATGGTCGGAGTCAACGATGAAAAACTGGCAGGACGAGATCAAGTGGGACGCTGACGGCCTGGTGCCGGCCATCGCCCAGGACCACAAGACCGGGCGCGTATTGATGAGGGCCTGGAGGAACCGCGAAGCACTGGCCCTGACCGCTGCCGAGAACCGCGCCATCTATTGGTCACGTTCCCGTGGCAAGCTGTGGCGCAAGGGAGAAGAGTCCGGCCACGTGCAGCACCTGCATGAGATGCGCCTGGACTGCGACGGCGACGTCATCATCCTGATGGTCGAACAGGTCGGCGAGATTGCCTGTCACACCGGCCGTCAAAGCTGCTTTTATCGCGTCTTCGAGAACGGCGACTGGAAAACCGTCGACCCGGTGCTCAAGGACCCGCATGCCATTTATTCAGGACATACCCATGAGTGACACCCTGACCCGCCTGGCCCAGGTGCTGGAAGAGCGCAAGGGCGCCGCGGCTGACAGTTCCTATGTCGCCAGCCTTTACCACAAGGGCTTGAACAAGATTCTGGAGAAAGTCGGCGAAGAGTCGGTCGAGACCATCATCGCAGCCAAGGACGCCGCCATCAGCGGCGACTGCAGCGACGTAATCTACGAGACCGCCGACCTGTGGTTCCACAGCCTGGTCATGCTGGCCCAACTGGGGCAGCATCCGCAGGCCGTACTGGATGAACTGGACCGTCGTTTCGGTCTGTCCGGGCACGTCGAGAAAGCCTCGCGCCCGTCCGCCTGATCAATTTTTGAGAGGAGTAGCCACATGGGTATCTTTGACTGGAAACACTGGGTCGTCATCCTGGTCGTCGTGGTGCTGGTGTTCGGTACCAAGAAACTGAAAAACCTCGGCACCGATGTCGGCGAGTCGATCAAGGGCTTTCGCAAAGCCATGAACGATGATGAAAAACCGACCGATCCGCCGACCACCCAAGCCCAGCCCGGCCAACCTGCCCAACCGGTACACCCGCAGGCCACTCAGCCTGTGAATGCACCGAATACCATCGATGTGCTGGCCCAGAAAGTCGAAGAGCCCATCCGCAAAGACTCGTGAGCACTGACTAATGTTTGGGATCAGCTTCACTGAACTGCTGCTCGTCGGCCTCGTCGCCCTGTTGGTATTGGGCCCCGAGCGCCTGCCGGGCGCTGCGCGCACTGCCGGTCGGTGGATCGGGCGCCTGAAGCGCAGCTTCAATGCGATCAAACAGGAAGTTGAACGTGAAATCGGTGCCGACGATATCCGTCGGCAACTGCACAACGAACATATTCTGTCCCTGGAGCAGGAAGCGCGGAAAATCTTCACGCCGACCCAACAGGAACCGACGCCGGTCCAGCCCGTGGTCGAGCCGACGATGGCTTCCCAAACGCCAGAAAGCGGCGTGCCGGTGGCAGAACCGGCGCCAGCGACACCGACGGTAGCGGACACAGCCTCCACCGCTGCGCCTGCGCCTAACGACCCTACTTTGCCGCCGCGAGCCCCATGAGCGATATCCCCGAAAACGACCAGCCGATGCCGCTGGTATCGCACCTCACCGAGTTGCGCACCCGCCTGCTGCGTTGCGTCGCGGCGGTTTTCATCATCTTCGCCGGGCGGTTTTCCTTCACCCAGCAGATCTACACCTTCGTCTCCACGCCGCTGCGCCAGTACTTGCCGGTAGGGGCGACGATGATCGCCACCGACGTGTCGTCGCCGTTCCTGACGCCACTGAAGCTGACGATGATGGTCTCGCTGTTCCTGGCGATCCCGGTGATCCTGCACCAGATCTGGGGCTTCATCGCACCTGGCCTGTACAAGCATGAAAAACGCATCGCCGTGCCGCTGCTGGTGTCCAGCATCCTGCTGTTCTACACCGGCATGGCCTTCGCCTATTACCTGGTGTTCCCGCTGATCTTCAAGTTCTTCGCCGCCGCCACCCCGGCGGGCGTGGAAATGATGACGGACATCAGCAGCTACCTGGATTTCGTCATGACGCTGTTCTTCGCCTTCGGCGTGGCGTTCGAAATCCCGGTGGCGGTGGTGCTGCTGGTGT